>NZ_JBSGIW010000021.1:0-86656 GCF_053605265.1 Streptomyces sp. NPDC003943
GTACGGTCACCCGAGTCGCGCCCGCCGGCGCCGGCGCCCGATCCGGTGCCGAGGCCGCCCGCGGGTCCGGCCGCGCCCCACCGGGAAGCGCCGCGGAACCGCACGGTGACGGGGCGGCCCCCGCGGTCGTAACTGGGCACCTGATAGCCGTCCCCGGACGTCTCCTCGCCTTCGGCGCGGGCCCCGCCGTGAGCCTCGGGTGCGGGCGTTTCCGAGAGGTGTCCGCCGGCCGCCCGTACCGCGTCCGCGAGGGCCTGCCGGACAGCCGCCTCCAGGAGCCGGGCGGTGTCCGTCGCCAGCCCCTCGGGTCGGGCGACGGACTCGGGCAGGTGGAAGTGGCGCTCGGGGCGGCCGGTGTTCACTGCACCCTCCTTCCGGCGATGATCCGGTAGACCGTGCTGAGGTCGTCGGCGGTGACCTCGAAGACGATGTCGGGATGGCGGGCGCTGAGCCGGGCGAGCACCCCGCCGCGTGACCCGCCGCCGAGGCCGGCGGCGCAGATTCTGCAGACCTCCTCGTCGACGCGGATGTACACGGTGTGGCCGCGCGCCGCCTCCCGTTCGGCCTCGGTGAGGGCGTTCAGGCGGGCGTCGAGCTGCTGGCCGATGTCCTGCTCGGCATGGCCGTGGGCCTGCCGCACGACGACTCTGTCCGGCGGCCGGATGTCATGGGCGGGGTCGTACGAGCCGAGGGCGAGCGGCGAGCCGCCGGAGAACCGCTCCCCGGCGAGCGCGGGGATGTCCGAGCGGGCGACGGCGACCGTGCCCCGGTACCCGGCGGCGGCCTTCGCGGTCGGCTCCACCCACTGCACTCCGGCCAGGGTCTTGAGCTCCTCGTATCCGGCCGGCTCGACGGATGACGGTTTGCGCAGCCCGGCCGCCTCCAGGCGGCGGCGCTCGGCCTCGACCGCGTCACGCGCCGCGCGCAGGTCCTCGCGCAGCTGGTCCTGGACGGCGGGGTCGCTGGGGCGCTCGGGCCTGTAGGGGCGCCGGGTGCCGCCCCACGCCTCGTTCAGGAACCCCTTGGCGACCGGGTCATGGGCCTCGCGGGCCAGCAGCTCCTCGGGGCCTGCCTTCTCGTACCACCACCGGTCCAGGGCCGCCTCCCGGTCGGTGAGGGATGCCTTCTTCAGCTGCGCCCAGCTCTGCCACCGGGGAGCGGGGCCGGGTCCCGCGGTCTTGGCGGCGGACGCGGGCACGGGTTCGGGAGTCTCGGGCGGCGGCACGGACGCGGGGCTCTCATACAAGGGCTCGACCCGCGCGGGAACGCGCGACTCGGTGCCCGTGGGGCGGGCGTGGGTGAGCCCCTCCGCCGCCTCGTCGACGCGCTTGACGAGCGCCCGCGTCCAGGCCCGTGCCTCCGCCGCCGACAGGCCCTGGCCCATGGCCTGCTCCATCCGTTGTTGGGTCAGGGCCATGGCTTCGGCCCATCGTTCCGCCGTGACGCCCTCGGTGCTCAGGAGGCGGGTCAGCAGGGCGGCCTTGACCAGGGTCGGACGGGCCCGGGTCAGGAGTCCGTGCAGGAACGGCTCGACGGTGAAGGCGGCGACGACGCCGACGACCGCGTCGAACTCCATCTTGGCCACGTACACGTCGATGTCCGACCAGCGTCCGGCGACGACGTCGTGGGCGAAAATCTGCAAGGCCCCCCAGGCCGCGCCGCCCACCGCTCCGGTGACGAGCCTGGTCGCGAGCCAGGAGGCGATCCTGGCCCGCAGGGTGGCGGTGCCGATACGGCTGCCGGCCCAGCCACCGAGCCCGGCGCCGATCCGGTAGCCGGTGACGGCGCCGAGGTAGCCGTCGACGGCGGCCATGAGGAAGCCACCGACGCTCGCCTCCTCCTCGTGGAGCAGGAGCTTGAGCAGGTAGGCGCCCTCCGAGAGGGCGATGTTGAACCTTACCGCCTTGATCCCGCCGCCCAGTCGGACGAGGGAGGCGACGACGCCGGCCTCCCAGGCGACGGCGAGCCCGCCGATCGCGAGCACGGCGAAGCCGAGGGTGCGATAGTCCTCCCCTTCGCGGCCGAGCCGCCACTGCACGAGCCGTGCCTCGAACGCGCCGACCGGTTCGCGCAGGGGACCCGCCGCGATCCCCCACGCCTCCCCACGGCCCGCGACACGCGACACGATCTCGAACCCCACCTCGTAGGAGGGCAGTCCGTTCTCCTGGGCGTCGTACACCTCCAGGAGCCGGATGCCGTACTCGACCTCGACGCGCTCGAAGTCGTCCTCGGTGATCCGGGCCGCCCGCGCGGCCCGCTCCATGGCCACGGCCGTGAACTCCTCCTCCGTGTAGAGGCGTTCATCGCGCCCGCTGAGGATGTCCTCGACCATGGACCGCCGCTGCGCGAGGAGCGCGTCGCGCAGCGCCTCGGCCCTGCCCTGCTTCGGCCGCACGACGGTGACGGTCTTGCCATAGACGGACTGCGTGTCCCCGAAGAGCCGGCCGGCGAACACGGTCTCGTCCGGGTGCCGGTTGAGCTGCACGGCGCCCTGCATGGTGCCGCCGACCGTGTAGGCGTGGGCGGTGGTGACGGCCCGTTCCCTGGCGAGGGAGGCGCGCAGCGCGCGTACCCGCTCGTGGTGCGCGTACGGGGTGGCCTCGGACTGCTGGAGCAGGCGCAGCCGCAGGGCGAACCGCCGGGTGGCGTCGGCGGCGTCGAAGAACTCGTGCAGTTTCCCGTGCCGTTCGATGCTGCCCAGTACGTGTTCGAAGAGGCTGCCGAACCGTCCGCGCGCGTGCGAGGTGGTCTTGGTGAGCACCCGGTCGAGGGCGGCGCCGAAGCGCTCGTCCCCGATCAGCGCGACGAGCTCGCCGGCCAGCTTCCGGGCCTCCGGCCGGAGGACCGCGGCGCCGAGGGTCTCCGCGGTGAGGTCGAGACCGGCCCGGCAGTAGAGGACACGCTCGCCCGCCACGTCCGGCCACTTGGTCTCCTGCCGGACGGAGTCGGGCACACCGGGCATGGCGTCGCCCTCGGCGGACTCGGCGACGAAGAGGCGGGAGGCCGGCTGGTGGCGCGGGTGCCCGTCGCCCGTGTTCCGGTCGAACAGTGCCAGGAGGAGTTCGCGATCGATTCCGGCCGGGGTGCGGACCGGGTTCGAGGCGGCGCGCAGCACGGCGGGCCGGGTCCAGACGGTGACGGTCTCGCTCGCGAACTCCTCGGCGTACCGGCTCCATGGAATGCCGGTGGCCCGCTCGAAGACGGCCTCGTCCACGCAGAACCCGGCCTCGCGCACGGTCATGGTGACCGAGAGGCCGGGGCCGAGGACAGCGACGTCGGTGAGGTCGGCGCGCGGCAGCCGCATGGAGGCGAAGACGACGTGTCCCATGGGCACGTGCGGGATTCGGGCGGCGACGGTCCCGCTCTCGTCGGCCTCGGTGAGCCGCCGCAGCGCGGCCTCGGAGGCGGAGTGCGCCCAGGCCGGATCGGTCCTCCCTCCTTCCTCCTTCTCCTTCTGCCCCTTCTCCTTCTGCTTCCCGGAGCTCCTGGTCAGCAGCTCCTGCCCCAACACGTCGGCCGCGTACGTCGCCCTGTTGACGCGCACCAGCCAGACGTCGACCGGGCGCACGGTGCCGGTCAGCGAGCGGTACAGCACGGCCTGGGCGAACGGCTGTCGCATCACCTCCGCCACGTAGCCGAGGAACCGGTCGACCTCGATCCGCGCCCGCACGGCGGCTACCACGGTCCAGGGCTCCCGGCCGTGCACCTGGATTCTGGCGGGGCGGCCGGCGTCGCCGTACGAGGGCAGCGCGTAGCCGTCGTCCACGTCCCGCCCCGGGTCGTGCGCCTCCCGCACCCCGAGGCCGTCCGCCGCGGCCCACGGCGACGCGCCGCACTGGCGCCCGATCTCCCGCTCGGCCTGCGCGAGGCGCCGGGCGACGAGGGTGGTCAGGCGCCGGGTGAGCGCGGCGAGTTCGTCGGGGCCGGGCTCGCCGGTGAGGGTGATCCTCACCGGCACGTGGACGTGGATCTCCAACGGGACGGCCTCGGCTACTCGGTGACCAGCGTCATGATGCGCAGCCCGGAACCGACCATGTCGCCCCGGTCGGTCCAGAGGCCGAGGTCGAAGACGTGCAGGCTGCCGATGGGGGCGCCTTCGGGGAGTCGGACGACGATGTCGGTGGGGATCTTGTTGGGCCGGCCCTCGGCGAAGGTGAAGGGAGTGTCGAGTCCGGGGATGAGCTCGGACCGCAGGTCGAAGCCGGGCGCCACGCTGCTGAGCGTGATGGGAACCGGCCCCCGGGAGGTCATCAGGCTCAGGCCGCCCACGGACGTCCCGTCGCCGTTCGGCACGATGCCCGAGTGGGTCCTGAGCACGTCGAGCTGACCGGCGTCGGGCTTCGTCGTGACGTGGTCGGCGCGGACGAGGTACCGCGTTGACGCACCGAGGGTGGCGGCGGCGAATTCCGGGGGCGGATAGGTCGTCGTGGGGATGTTCTTGGATGTGCCTCCGCCTCCGCCTTGCGGGGCGGGCACCAGCATGATGTTGCACTGGCCGTGATGCGGATCCTTGTCGGGGTGCAGGGGTTCCGTCGACGTGACCGGCACTTCCTGGCCCTCACCGCCGCCCTGCTGGAAGGTGTTGGCCATGAGGCAGAAGTGTTTCTGGGGCTCTCCGCCGAGTTCGGTGGGGTCCGGGTGCCAGACCGGCGTCATGAAGAACGTGACCAACTCGTCCTTCTTGATGTCCTGAGGGTTTCCGGCGTTTCCGAACCGTTTGACCGCGTCCCCCGGGCTGCTCATGCCGATGCCCGGATCGAACAGCCATGCCTGCACGGAGACGTTCTTCCTCGTCTCGGGTCCCCTGTTCTTCACGCGGACGATGACGTTGTTGTCCCTGCCCGCGTATGCCTTCGTGTCTGTGCCGAACGAACTGCTGATCCGGATGTTGGCGTTGGCGTACGCCGGTGTGGTGGCGTTGGGGGGCCACGGTCGCGTGCCGTCGGTGTCGGCCGCGTCGTCGATGGGGATGAAGAGCTGGTTCTCGGTCACGGGAGTTCCGTTCAGGCGGCGTTGTAGGAGAGCTGCACGCTGGTGATGTAGACGGTGCCCCCGGCGGTGGCGCCGTCGAGGCTCGCGTTCACGAAGTAGCTGAAGTGGGACATGTCGACCAGGCCCTTGCCGGACGTGACCGGCTGGGCCTCACCGAAGGCTCCGCCGGAGCACGTGACCTCGGCGATCTGCTCGGGCGGGCCGAGGACGCTGAGCGAGTTGCGGAAGAGCGTCACCTTCAGAGTGCCGTCGCCGGCGTTCCGGCCGGTGGCCCCGAGGGTGAGCAGCTGGACGCCGTCGGGAGGTGTGACGGTGAGAAGCCCGGAGAGTGTGATGTCGGTTGAGCTCGCCCGGGTCGCCACCCCGGTCGCGTCGAGCACCCACTCCGCCCTGAGCTGCACGGGCGCGAACGTCGGCGCCAGGGTCAGCTTCCGCTGCACCACCGGCCGCTGCGCCACCGCCTTCAGCCCCGCGTCGATCGCCGTCACCACCCCCGACAGCTTCTCCAGGTCCCTCTGGATCGCGTCGAAGCGGACGTTGAAGCCGTTCTGTCCACCGGCCGCCACCCGGTCTCTGTTGTCCACCCACGCCACGTGTTTGAAGGTGGGGCTGAAGCTGATGTCGGTCACGGATTCCCTCCGGTCAGGGGACGGGTGACGATCTCCACGCCCAGCGGGCGCAGGTCGTCGAGGAGGTTGAGGATCAGGTTCCGGGTGGCGGGCGGCAGCGTGTGGCCGGTGAGTTCGGGGCGGAGCCGTACGGTCATCTGGTACGGACCGGGCTTGTCGCCGACGCGGTAGGCGGCCTGTACCCAGGCGGGGCCGGGGCGCAGGCCGCGTACGGACATCTCGCCCGGCGCGGTGGTCACGAGGGCGGCGGCGCCGTCGCCGGTGGACCAGGCGAGCACGCCGGCGGCGCCGGCCTCGGCGGTCGCGGGGGTCACGGTGAGGGGCACGGTGGTGCCGGTCTCCAGGCAGTCGATGTAGAGCCCGGGTGCGCTGACCCGGACGGGGTCCTGGTCCTCCTGGGCGACCGTCACGACGCCGCCCGCGACGCGGACGTAAGAGAAGCCGGCCCGGTGGGCGAGCGCGCCGAGCGTTCCCGGGGGCAGGTCCGGGTGGCTGAGGCGCAGTTCCCGTGCCTCCTTGGCGAGTTGGCTCGCGGTCGCGCTCAGGTCCCTTCGTACCGCGAGCCTGCCGGTCGCCGAGGCGGGCAGCAGGGCGATCAGGGCGTCGAGGTGTTCGGCGAGCTCGCGGCGCATCCGGTGGTTCTCCGCGTCCGTTCCGTACTCGGCGTGGGCCGGGTCGTCGTGGCGCACGAGGAAGGCGGGGTGGAGGCCCTGGCCGGGCGGCATGGGCGCGGGCGGGTCGGGGTCGAGGGTGCCGTCGGCGCCGATCGCGGTGCCGTCGGCGACGGTCACGGGGTGGACGGTCAGTTCGCGGGTGGCGGAGAGGGTGAGGGAGTCGAGGCGGAGTTCGGCGGTGACGATCACGCGCCCCGCGGCCTTGCCGGTGAACGTGACGGACGCGCCCTCGGCCGGCGGGGCGAGCACGCCGCGGCCCGCGCCGCACTGCACCACGTACCAGCGGACGAGGGAGCCGGGGGGCAGCAGGACGGGCCGGGCGGCGAGCGTGATGCTGCCGTCGACCGGGACGGTGCCGCCGGCGGTGTCCATGCCGAGGAGTTCGCCGGGGGCGCACTCGGCGTAGACGAGTCCGTCGCCGCGATGCGTGACGAAGTCGAATCCGGCCCAGTGGGCGAGGGCTGCGAGCCGCTCGGAGGGGAGGGTGGCGTGGCTGATCAGCACGGCGCGGCCGGTGGCGCGGGCGTCGGCGGCCGTCGGGTCGTATCCCGCGTGCACGCGGGACCTGGAGGTGAAGAGGTTGAGCTGGCCGATGGCCGCGGCGACGACGGGCTGGGCGCGCATGGGATCGGGTACGCCGGGGAGCGGATCGGGCTCGATGGCGAAGGGTGACAGGGTGACGAGGAAGTCGGGGTGGAAGGGTTCCTCGGCGCGGGGCCGGCGCAGGTCGGTGCCGATGGTGCCGAGCATGTCGATGCTCTGGCCGGGGAGCAGGGCGGAGGGGACGACCCGCAGCGGCAGCAGGCCACGGCGCAGTTCGGCGTCGGTGTCGTCGAGGACGAGCGGGTCGGCGATGCCGTCGATCGGGCCGACGGCGTCGTTGAGGGCGGCGGCGAGTCCGGCGGGGGTGGGCAGGGTCCAGCGGCGGGCGACGGTGAGGCGCCGGCGGTAGGCGTCGTCGGTCTCGCCGGGGGCGCGGACGACGCCGAGGCCGGAGCCGTTGCGGTCGAGTTGGGCGCCGTAGGCCTGGGCGGGGTGGCGCTGGGCGACGGTCCGGGCGAGCTGTCGGCGCAGGTGGTCGCGTTCCCAGCCGACGGCCCACAGCAGCCGGCTCATGGTGCCGAGGAGGGCGGTGAGCTGCCACCACTCCTCCTGGCCGCCGGTGAGCCCGGACTGGATGCCGGTGAGGATGCCGGTGCCGTCGGGCAGCGGGACGGAGGTGCCGGCGGTGAGCCCGTCGGGCAGCGGCACGGTGAGCGTCGCGCCGCCTCGGACGCCGAAGGTGACGGTGGTCGCGGCGGGGATGTCCTGGCGGGCCTGGAGGACGTAGAGCGGCTGCGGGACGACGCCGAACCGGGCGGTGTGCAGGGTGAAGTCGTACGGGTCGATGACCGTGCCCCGCACCACGAGCCGCAGCTGGTCGGCGCCGCGGGCGAAGGGCGCGGTGAGCCGGGCGGCCATGTCGGCGACGGCGAGGCGGGGCCGGTCGGGCGCGGCGGCCGGGTCGGTGGCGGTGGTCGGGCCGGTGGTGGTGGTCACGCGCCCACCACCTCGATGCTGCTGAGGGCGGGGTCGGTGGCGAAGACGGCCATCTCGGTGGGGCCCATGGCGAGGGACTCGCCGATGGCGGCCTCGACGGTGCCGAGCTGATAGGGCACGGAGCCGAAGCCGAACCGGCCGAAGGAGGGCGGGCAGCGCCGCAGATGAAGCCTGCGGACGTCGTCGACGCCGGGCTGTTCGGCGACGGCGCACATCACCCGGGCGTAGAGGACGTCGTCGCCGAGGCGGAGCCGGCCGATGTCGGCGGCGAGGCGCTCTCGGATGCGGGTGACGGCAGTGGGGCCGTCGAAGCCGGCGGCGAGGACGATCTCGGCGCGGACGGCGACGTCGATGTGGTCGGCCTCGACGATGTTCAGGTGGACTCCGATGGGCCTGACCCGGTCCACGGCCTGCTCGACGAGCTCGTACACGCCGGTCACGGAGCCGGGGGCGGGGAGGGTGCGCCAGGGCCGCAGGCCCCGGTGGGCGACGGCGACCTCGGCGAAGTAGGGTTCGCCGACCCGGCGTTCGTCGCTGAAGGTGCGGCCGCCGAAGTCGAAGCCGCCGAAGTATGCCTGGGAGACGTCGATGCCGCCGAGCGGGTCGGAGACGCGGGCGTCGATGACGTCGGACACGCCGAGCGCGGCCTGCCGGACGCTCTCCACGGTCCACAGGGCGCGCGGGAGGGCGATGATCCGGGCCCGGTAGGCGTCGTCGTCCTCGGGGATCAGCTCGTCGAAGGGCGCCGGGTTGGTGACGACGAGGGCGGCGGGCGGCCAGTCGGCGAGGTACTGGGCGCGGTGTTCGGGGTGCACGTCGTCGACGGTTCCGGCGGCGACGGGCGCGTCCCCGGGGTCGACGGCGAGGACGCGTACGGTACGGGCGGGGGCGGCGGCGGTCAGTTCGACGGGCGCGGTGGTGGCGAAGGCCCGGGCCGGGTCTCCGTCGCCGAGCAGGACGGTCGCCTCGGGCAGCACGTAGGTGCGGCCGGGGACGCCGCCGGTCAGCGTGAGCGCGACGGTTCCGGCGCGGCGGCCGGGGTGGCGGGTGAGTCCCGCGTCGTCGCCGAGCAGGTCGAGTGCGGCGCCGGACGCGGTGGCGGTGAACTGCCCGTAGTACAGGGCCTCCATCCGCTTCCACAGTTCGGCGTCCTCCTGCGCGACCACTTCCAGGATCTTGCCGAGGGGGCTGGTGGACGACAGGTCGACATCGGCGCCGAGGGCGGCCCTGGTGCGGGCCTTGCTCTCGGCGAGGATCACGTCGAGGCCCTTGAGGACGAAGCCGTCGCGGGTCACGCCGTACGTCATGGTTCACACCTCCACTTCGGCGGTCAGGGCGGTGGTCCGGCCGTCGACGGCCTCGACGAGGACCCGGGCGGTCAGGAGCCGGACGACGGGGTCCTCGGTGAAGGTGACGTCGAGGACCTCCCGTACCCGCGGGTCGGCGGCCAGGGTGCGGACGATCTCCAGGCGCAGCAGGTCCTTGAGGACCCGGCTGCCGCCGGGGTGGGTGAAGGCCTCGCCCGCGCTGAGGCCGTACCGGTGGTTGCAGCGGTCGGTGCCGTACGGGGTGAGCAGGCGCAGGGTCAGGGCCTGGACGAGGTTGCCGAGGCCGCGCACCTCGGCGAGGCCGGTGCCCCGGACGACGAGGTCGCCGTCGTCGAGGAGCAGGCTGTGGCCGAGGGGTTCCGGGGTTTCGTCGGTTGCCATGGTGGTCGGTTCCTCAGTCCGTACGGAGCAGGGTCTGGCCCGCGTCCGCGACCTGCCAGGCGACGGGGAGGACGGGGGTGGCCTGGGTGGTGCCCTGCGCGGTGGCGAGGGCGACGGGCGTGCCGCCGACCGCGAGCAGCCGGCTGGCTCCGGCGCTGACCGCGGTGATCCGCGCGCAGGGCGCCTGTCCCTTGGTGGCGTCGACGTTGGGGCAGTCGGGGACGGTCGCGGCGAGCAGGTCGGTGACGAGCAGGGCGGGTGCGCCGCCGACGGTCAGCGCGCTCTGCGAGGCGGTGGCGAGGACGGTGCCGCCGTGGGCGCACTTCAGGACGGAGGCGGTGGTGAGGACCTCGGGCATCACTTCACCTGCACCGAGGCGCCGTCGAGGGACAGGCTCACGGCCCCGTTGGTCAGCGTGATCCCGCTTCCCTTCGTGCGGACGGTGACGGCACCGGCGGGGTCGATCTCGATGGTGGTGCCGGTGTGGTGCTCGATGGTGATCGAGTCGTCGTCGGGCGGGGTGGGGCGGGTGCCGACCTGCGGGAGCTTCGGCGTGCCGACGAGGACGTGCAGACCGCGGGCCTGGATGACCCGGCCGCCGCTGGCGTCGGTGAGGTCGTTGACGCCGGGGCCGGTGGGCTGCCCGTCGGAGCCGGTGCCGGTGGGCAGGGCGAGCCAGTAGTCGCCGGGTTCGGGCGCGGGCGCCCGGGCGCCGGGGGTGCGCGGCCAGAGGTAGCCGACGACGGCGGCGTCGTTGACGAGGTTGCGGTTGTGGGCGAGCAGGGCGCGCATGCCGGGGTAGACGGGGGTCATGAGGCCGCACGGGCCGAACGCGAAGGGCGCGGCGACGGGTTTGTCGAGCAGCACGTCGTCGCCGACCGGGCCGCTGACGCTGGGCGTGCTCATGGAGGGCGGCGGGGACTGCCCGTAGTTGAGGGACACCTGGTGTCCGGCGGCCCGGTAGGAGCTGACCTCGCCGACGTCGACGGCGGGGCGGGCGAGCAGGGCGCGCTCGGCGCCGGCGTCCAGGCGGTCGGTGACGGCGCGGACCCCGTCGACGGCCTCGACGAACTCCCCGGCGCGCGCCGCGACGAGCTGGACCTCGCACACGTAGCCGGTGCGCACGCCGAAGCGGTGCACGAGCCGGTTGACGCGCAGCGGTCCGGCGGGCGTGTCGTCGATGTGGTCGAAGGTGACGACCTGGCCGACCCTCAGGCCGGGGTGGCCGAGGACGACCACGTTCATGGAGCTGCGGACCGGCGGGGCCTCCTCGCCGGGCGCCACGACGAGGGTCTCCTCGCCCTGCGCGTCACCGCACGAGACGAGGTTGACCTCGGGGTCGAAGACGACCGGGGCGGGGTCTTCGGTGCCGACGGCGGGGCCGATGAACACGAGCCGGTCGCGGATGACGACGGGGGCGCGGGCGGTGCCGGCGAGCTCGCGCAGGGCGTCCAGCGCGGTGGGGTTGCGCACCGTGTGGTCGGTGAGCGTCGTCTCGAGGGCGGAGCCCTTGGCGAGGCTGAGACCGGCGGCTGTGACGACCTTGTCGGCGAACTCCAGGGCGGTGGTGGACTGGGCGCGGTGGACGGCCGCAGGGGTCGACCGCAGGTCGTAGCCGCCGGCGTCCTGGCCGGTGAGCCGGACCCGGCCGAGGCCGTCCTCCGCGACCCAGGAGGCGAGTTTGCCGAGGCGGCCCACCATGACGGGGGCGGCGCTGCGGGCGCCTGGGTCGTCGAAGTATCCGAGCCGGATGGTGACGGCGAGCGGACGGCGGGCGAGGGTGGCACGGAGCGCGGTGACGGTCTCGGCGGGCAGGTTGACCAGGGTCACGTCGAAGGTGGACGCGACGGCGCCCTCGACCATGGTGACGGTGATGTCGGCGTCGAGGACGAGCGAGCCGCCGAAGACGTCGTTGGAGACGTTCAGCGGCAGCGCGGTGAGGCCGGCGAGACCGGCGAGACCCGTGCGGGCGCCTGCCGTGGCGGTGGCCGCGCCGGCGGAGACCGCGGGCCCGTCGGCGGGCTGCGCCTCGTCGACGGTGACGCCGTAGCGAATGGCGAAGCTCATCGGGCGGACACCCCCGCGAGGACCTTCGAGCCGTAGCCGCCGGTGCCGTTGAGGTTGCGTACGTCCACCAGGGCCTCCCGGAAGACGAGTTGGAGCTCGCCGGCCGGGCAGGGCAGGGCACGGACGGCCTTGCGGCGCAGCAGCGGGACCAGTCCGCCGGGCTCCTCGCGGGCCACGGCGACCACGAGGAAGGGGCCGTCGCCGAGCAGGTCGAGGACGCCGCCCGCGGCCACCGTCTGCTCGTCGGCGTTGACGTACAGCTCGATCCGGTAGACGTGCTCGCCGAAGCGCAGCCGGAAGGACTGCGGAAAGCCTTCGTCGGCGTCGACGGGCAGACTCGCCTGCATCGGGCCTCCTTTCGGGACGGGGCGGGGGACGGCGCTTGCCGGGGCGGTGGGGCTCAGCCGAGCGGCGGACCGGGTGAGCGGGGCACGGATCCCGGGGCGGGTGCGGAGGGCACGGCGGCGCTGCCCGCGGCGAGCGCCAGGTCGGCGGCCTCCCCGACCAGCACGCCCAGGCTGGAGCGGGGCACGTACTGGAGGGTCATCGACAGGTCGAACGCCTCCCGTTTCTGCACGCTCTGCGCGAAGCGCAGGTCGGTGATCTGCATGTCGAGGCTGAGCGTGAGCCCGCACACGACCGGGATGCCGGTGGCGGCGAGGGCCGGGCCCGCGGCGGAGAGCAGCGCCCGCGAGGTGAGGGCGAGCACCTCCAGGGCCTTCTTCGTGGCGAACCGGTCCGGGCCGAGCAGCAGCGCCTCGATGACGAGGGTCTTCGTGGACGGCTGGGTGGCCTGGGAGAACCTGCTGCCCATGATCCGCTCGACCCGGTATCCCTCGGTCATGGTGATGCTCTGCACGTACAGCAGGGGGATCGTGCCGACGAGGACCTTCTCCGCCACGGGCTACCCCCGGCTGCCGAGTTCGCGGTCGAGTTCCTCGAAGACGTACGCGGCGATCCGCCGGACGTGGTGCTCCTGCAGCTCGCCGACCACCTCCACCTCCACCGGGAAGTGGTAGTGGACGACGTGGCCGGCGTCGCTCCGGTGGGAGACGACGGCCTCGCTGCCGGGGGCGGGCACGATGTACTCGCCCTCGTGGACGAGGGCGATCCCGGTGCGCTCGACCCGGTCTCCGGCGGCCGCCGCCTGGTCGTCGGGGGTCATGGTCAGTCCTCCACGCCGACGTTGAGGGCCATGCAGGTGAAGGTGGCCTGCGGGACGCCGTCGACGGTGACGTTGCTGGGCTGGGCGGCGTTCACCACGCAGCGGCTGAACTTCAGCGAGGAGAACGCCCAGTCGTCGCCCTTCTTCTCGGCGACCGCGATGGCGAACTCGCCTCCGTTGACCGCGAGTTCGGTGAGGTCGGCGACGGCTGACGCGATGGCGGGGATGGTGAGCGTGAAGGTGAAGGTGAAGGGCTGGCGCACATAGCCGACGCCGTCCGCCTCCAGGCTGTGGATCACCGTGTGCGGCACGTTGAACGACGGGGAGAAGTTGGTGATCGGCGAGATCGTCCGGCCGCCGAGCTTCACTTCCAGCCGGGTGTTCCAGTCGGCCATGGGGGCGACTCCTTACTCGATGACGCGGACTAGACGAACTTGAGCGTGATGTTGATGCGGTGGATCGCCCCCGCGTAGGTGACCCGCACCATGACCTCGGCGGCGCGCTCGGTCCGGGCCTTCCGGATCAGCTCCTCCTCGACGGTGGTGGGCTGCGGCTTGTCGAGCAGGGCGAGGATGGGGACGACGATCTCGTAGCCGTCGACGACCTCCGCCCTGCGCAGGGGTTCGAGGACGGTCTCCATCTCGGCGACGAGCCCGCGCAGTCCGGAGCGGGTGATCCGGAGGTTGCCGATGGTGCCGATGAGCTGGGCCTTGAGCCGGAACGTGATGTCGTCGACGACGCGGACGATGTCGATGTACTTCTTGCCTCCGGGGTTTCCCGTGTAGCCCTCGCCGAGATACACCCCGCCGCCCGGGATGAGTGGCGGGTCCACCAGCCAGTTGACACCCCGGCCGGCCGGGCCGCCGGTGCTCTCGTTCTCCGAGCCGTTGAGGCTGATCAGCTCCTGCGCCGTGAACGCGTCCGAGCGGACCTTCACCTGCTTCAGGAGCAGGGAGACATGGGGCTCGTACCCGGCGATGGTGCCGGCGACGGCGGCGGCGACGTCCTCGTCGCTCTTGTGCGCCACGTAGACCATGCGCTCGGTGACCAGAGTGCCGGTCACCACGGCGGGGTCGGAGGCGCCCTTGGCGAGCATCGCGACGCCCATGCGCTCCATGCCGTCGGCCACGGGGGCGGAGACGTGTTCGGCGAGCTTCACGATCGCGGGGGTGGGGACCGCCGGGCCGCTCGCCGGGGTGCTCAGCGCCAGCTCGGTGTCGGCGATCACGACCAGCTGCACGTTGAGGGCGCCCACCTTGGCGAGCGCGTCGCCGTGGGCGTCGGGCTGGGCGAGCCGTACGCCCCAGACCTCGCTGGGGCCGGGCTCCTGCACGAGGGCCGTCGCGATGGCCTCGCCGAGGGGGCCGGCGGCGGTCCTGCGGGCCTCGTTGACGTCGGTGAACAGACGGGGGACGTTGGGCGGGAGGAAGTCCGCGGGCGGGCTGGTGGCGGGCGGGTTCGCGACGCCGACGACGGCGACGTTGCCGTAGGCGCGGACCGCGGGGGCGAAGAGCGCGCCCTCGGTCTTGACGCGGACGTAGCGGACGGGACTGTCGGGCATGGGGGCTGCTTCCTTCCGGAAACGGGGACGGTCTTCGGGGGTTCGCCGATCGGCCCCGCAGGGCCTGCATGTGCGGTGGGAGTGGGGGCCGCGGTCGCGTCAGGCCAGGAACAGCGCCGCGATGCCCGCGCCCTCCAGCAGGCTCTCGATCTGCGCCTGGCCGAGCCCGGGTTCGGCGGGCGGCTGGGGCGGTACGGGGGCGGGGAAGGCGGCGACGAGCGCGTACGGCGCGACGCGCACCCCGAAGGGCCCGGGCACCAGGGGGCGCGCGCTCGCGGCGGAGGCGACCAGGCGGGCCGCCCGTACCGTCCCGGCGACGTCGTCGTGGGCTCCGACGACCACGGCGGCGTCCACGGCGACGGTCCGGCGGTTGGCCGGGTCGGCCGGGTCGAAGACGGGCGGCCTGCGCAGCCTCACCTCGGTACGCAGGTACTCGCCGGAGTCGCGCAGGTCCTCCACCGTGACCAGGCCGTGGCTGCGCATGAACGCGTCCAGGTCCAGGAAGCGGAACTGGTCGCGGAACTCGTCCAGCGTGTCGTACGTGTCGACGGCCTTGACGACGAGGGAGTCCAGGCCGCCGGGGTCGGTCTCGACGACGAGATCGACCTCCAGCTCGGCGAGGACGTCGATCCACACCGGCTCGGTGGTCTCCCCCTCCCAGCAGAAGTCGGAGCGGGTGATACCGGGGACGAACTGGCTCCAGTTGCCGCGGCGGGAGTCGAGCGGGAAGAGCGGCCACTGGGGCGCGGCCGTGCGGACCCGCAGGGCCGACACCGAGTCGATCCGCTCGTGCTCCAGCTCATGGGTGCGCTCGACGAGGAACCGGGCCCGGGGTTCGAGCAGCGCACCGAGTAAGGCCGGATCGGTGAGCCGGGCCAGGGCCCGGTCCTGAATGACACCCATGCACGCGTCCTTTCGCGCCGCGGCGGACCGCGGAGCGAAAGGTGCAGCTCGGCGTGCGGCAGGACATAGGGACGCATGCCCGAACGCCGCGGGACAAGGTCTTCTACTCCGTGCGGAGGAGAAGAGTCACCGATCGGGCGATTGCGCCCCGAGAGGTGTTTTCGGGAGGCTCCCCCGCCCCTTCGGGTGAGCGCACGCGCACCCCCGACGGTTGTGCGCCGGGCGCGCACGCCCGGCTCCTTCCGTTAACTCACCTATGCCGTAGACGGATTGACACACCCTCGACTCCCGTCCGGCCAGGTCGGCGTCAACGCCGGTCCGGTGGCCGTGTCCCGCGGGGCTCAGGCGCCGCCGAGGAGGCCGAAGACGGAGCGCAGGCCGTGCGGGCGGCGGTCGACGGGCAGGTGATCGACGAAGTGGACCCGGGCGCCGAGCGCACTTGCGCCGCCGTCGGCCGTGCGGTCGTCGCCGACCATCAGGGTGTCGGCCGGGGCGAGTCCGAGCCCGTCGCAGGCGAAGCGGAAGATCGCCGGGTCCGGCTTCTGGGCACCGACCTCGTACGACAGTGCGTAGACGTCGACCCACTCGTCGAGTCCGTGGGCGCGGAACAGCGGGCGCAGGTCCCAGGCGATGTTGCTGACCACGGCGACGGCGACGCCGGCCCGGCTCAGGTCGGCGAGGGTGCGCGCGGTGTCGGGATAGGCGTGCCACGCCTCCGGCGTCTTGTGCCGGTCATAGAGCGCGCGGGCGAGTCCGGGGTCGGTCACCCCGGCCTCGTGGATCAGCGCGGTGTACGCGGCGCGGTGCCGTTCCGCGTCGAGGTCGCGCTCCGCCCACAGCTTGCTCAGTCTGCCGGGCACGTGCTGCGGCGAGGGGCCGCCCGGCAAGGCGCCGTGGAAGGTGAGTCGTTCCACGGCGTGGGCGAAGTCGTCGCCGGAGAGCCGCACACCGGCCGCGGCGAGGCCCGCGTCCAGCCAGTGGGCGACGGACTCGACGCGGAGCAGCGTGCCGGAGAAGTCGAACATGACGCCTTTGATCACCCTCCGATCGTAGAACGCGGAACCGACGGGACGGGGCGGTCCGGGTGGGGAACTCCGTCAGGCACCTCCGCGTTATACCCCCCACGGGTATAACGGTCCGGATGGCGGGCCGGAGAGCGGAGCACCAGGAGGCAGCGTGCAGGAGACCACGACGCGGGGCGGAAAGACGGCACGGCGGCTGACCGCGCTCCAGCCGGAGCAGGCCGCCGGCAAGGCGCGCGAGCTGCTCGCCGACATCGTCGAGCGGCACGGCTCGGCGGGCGAGATGGTGTCGACGATGGCCCACTCCCCCGCCGTCCTGGAGGGCTATCTCAGCCTCTCCCGCGCGATGAAGCGGGTGAAGATCCCCCGCGCCCTCAGCGAGAAGATCTCCCTCGCCGTCCAGGAGTGGATCGGCTGCGGCACCTGCCGCGAGGCCCACGTCGCGGCCGCCCGCGCCGCCGGCCTCACCGACGCCGACATCGCCCTCGCCCGCCAGGGCACCTCGACGGACGCCCGGGAGGCCGCGCTGATCGCCGTCGCCCTGAAGGTCCTCGTCGAGCCGAGCGGGCTCGGCGACGAGGACGTGGCGGAGCTGCGGGAGCACGGCTGGAGCGACCGGATCATCGCCGAGGTGGTGGGGGTGGTGACGCTGAACATGCTGACGGGCGCGTTCAACCTGCTGGCGGGGATCCAGCCGGAGGAGGACGAGTAAGCGGACGAGTAGCAGCCAAGTAGCGGATCCCCCGGCCGCCTGCCCGGCGACTCGGCCTGCCCGGCGACTCGGCCTGCCCGGCGACTCGGCCTGCCCGGCGCGCCTCCCCGGTGCGACGGCTCCCGTCGTGGGGAGCCGTCGCACCGGGCGGGGGCCGATCACGCCGACCCGCCGGTCCGGGGCCGGGCGGGCTCGGCGCCGGGGCCAGCTCCGGGGCAGCTCCGGGTCAGCTCCGGGGTCAGCTCCTGATCAGCGCCATCAGCTCCTCGTGGGTCGCGGCGTCCGCCGCCACCACGAGCCCGCGGCCCTCCGGCCCGAGCGGGCGGCCGTCGATGCCGGTGACGACGCAGCCGGCCGCACGGCACAGCGCGATGCCGGCGGCGAAGTGGACGCTGTCGGACAGGTCGGCGCCGTCGGTGACGTACGCGGCACGCCGGCCGGCCGCGACCCAGGCGACCGCGAGCGTCGACGAGACGACCCGGGGGCGGAAGCCTGCGGCGCCGAAGCCGGGGTGGGCGAGCAGGTCCACGGCGCGGAAGCCCGGCGCGTGCGGGAAGGGCGGGTCCAGGTTGACGTCCACCAGGCGTACGGCGCCGGACGGCACCAGCGGTGTGTCGGCCCCGTCGTGCCGGGCCCACGCGGTCTCGCCGTCGGTCCAGAGGACCTCGTCGCCGAACGGATCGGCGACCGCGGCGATCTCCTCCCCCGCCGCCCCGCCCCGCAGGGCCACGTTCACGGCCACGACCTGGGTGCCGGCGGCGTAGTTCAGGGTGCCGCACAGCGGGTCGACCAGCCACTGGCGCCCGGCGCCGGCGGCGCCCTGTTCCCCGCCCTCCTCGCCGAGCAGGGCGTCCTCGGGCCTGGCCGCGCGGATGACGTCGAGTATCGCCCGCTCGGCCTCGAGGTCGGCGGCGGTGGCGAAGTCGCCGTCGCCCTTGTCGACGCGGTCGAGGCGGCCGCCGTACAGGCCGCGGACGACCCGGGCGCCGGCCAGGGCGGCGGTGACGGCGACCTGGGCGTCGTCAGAACGGCTGAATGTGGTGATCATGCGGGCACGATAGGGCCTGCCCGGCGGATGTCCGCGTGCTCCGGACGGGCCGGTTGAGGATTTGCCGGGTCCGTC
This sequence comes from Streptomyces sp. NPDC003943, assembly GCF_053605265.1. Lineage (NCBI taxonomy): Bacteria > Bacillati > Actinomycetota > Actinomycetes > Kitasatosporales > Streptomycetaceae > Streptomyces > Streptomyces sp. NPDC003943. The sequence goes on from NZ_JBSGIW010000021.1 coordinate 18,097, forward strand.
CGGCGATGACCTAATGGAATTCCAGGATCCCCGACATCCGTCCCCGACCTGACCAGTGACACGGGAGCAGGAATGACCGACGGTCCCGAGCCCATCAGCGCCGACGCCCTCCGGGCGCTCCAGCGGGAACTCTCCGAACTGCGCGCCGAACGCGGCTCGGTGGCCGCCACCCTGAAGGACGTGGACGCCGTCGGTGACCGGGCCGACGAGGCCGACGAGTTGCAGCGGGTCACGGAGGTCGCCCGGCTGGACCAGCGGATCGCCACGATCGAGGGCCGCATCCGCGCGGCGTCCGTCGCGGGCGCCCCGGCCACCGGTGTGGTCGGCGTCGGGTCCCGGGTCACCGTGCGCTTCGAGGACGGCGACGAGTCGACCTTCCACATCGGCGAGCTCGCCGACGCCGACGACCCGGACCTGGTGACCTCCGACAGCCCGCTGGGCCTCGCGCTGCTCGGCCGCCGCGCCGGGGAGACGGTCACCTACCGGACGCCCACGGGGCAGACGACCGCGGTCGTGCTCTCGCTCGGCGGCTGAGGCCCGGGGCGGACCGCCGGTCACCCGGTGAAGGCGGTCGACACCAGGTTGATCGTCGTCGCCAGGATGCTCGCGCCGAACACGTACGACAGCAGGCAGTGGCGCAGCGCCACGGCGCGGATCTCCGGGCTGGAGACGCTGGTGTCGGACACCTGGTAGGTCATGCCGAGGTTGTAGCTGAAGTAGAGGAAGTCGCTGTAGCGGGGCGGGATGTCGGAGTTGAAGTCGATGCCGCCCTCGGGGGCGCGGTAGTACATGTCGGCGTAGCGGGTGGCGTACATGAGGTGCAGTGACGCCCAGCCCGTGAAGACGCCGGCGAGCGCGGCCGCGGCGGCGGCGTGGCCGCGCTCTCCTGCGTCCCCGCGGGCGAGCAGGAGCATCACGATGCCGACGAGGCCGCACAGGGCGGCGGCGACGACCGCGATCTCCTCCAGGACCGGACGGAAGTCCTCGCGGCGGACGTTGCGGCGGGTGGTGGCGGCGTCCATCGGCCACAGGACGGTCCAGCCGGCGGTGACGAAGGCGGTGCCCGCGGTGGCGATGCCCGCGAGGATGCCCAGCGGGAAGCGCGTGAGCGCGCCCACCAGGATTCCGGCGGCCGCACCGACGCCGGTCGCGGCCACCAGCCGTACGACCGCGGAGCGCGGCACCCAGGACACCACGGACACGGGCGGGGTCAGTGCTGGAGGACGACGACGGCCTCGTCCGTGTAGGTCAGGAACGTGAAAGTCTCCTGGAAGTACAGCTCGATGCCGTGCGCGTCGTGCGCGCTGTAGCCGATGGCGAGGTCCTGGCCGATCCGGAGTTCGAAGTCGCCGCCGCGGGTGGAAAGGACGAGGGCGCCGGTGAGAGCCGGGGCCCAGATCGGCGGGCCGTCGAGCATCCGGGCGAGGTGGGCGGCGATCGGATAGCCGTGGTCGGAGGTCTCGCTGACGGCGCGGTAGTCGTCGGCGCCCAGGAGGAGTGAGTAGGGCCCGTCGACGCCGGCGAGGCGCAGCTCGGTGAGGGCGCGGCTGACCGCGTCGGGGTAGTCGCGGGGTTCGTTGGGCAGTGCGAGCACCGGGTTGGAGGTACGGTCGCGCAGGCCGTCGATGCCCGCCGCCGGGTAACCGTCGAAGACGGCCCGGTCCTCGGCGAAGGCCATGGCGCGGGCGGCGTCCTTCACGGGCTGCCAGTCGGAGTCCTCGGAGCCGCGCTCGACGTCGTCGACGGCGTCCCGGGTGACGGTGAACGGCACCCGCAGTTCGACGAGCGGCTTCGCCTCGCGGAGCCGGGCCGTGACGCCGGGCGCGGGCGGCGCGATCCCGGTGAGGTGGCCGGTGCCGACGGCGGCGAGGCGCGGGCCGGCCGGGTCGGGTACGTCGACGACGCGCCGGCCGGCGAGATGGCGCCGGAAGGTGCGCCGGGCCTCCTCCTCGATCTGCGCCCAGGCGGCCGGGGTGACGGGGGCGAGTTCGCGGTGCAGGTTGTTCGTCGCGGGAGGCGCGACGGAGGGGTCACCGGACGGCGTCATGGCACTCACGCTCCTTTCAGGCTGCCGATGCCGAGGTCCTCCGTGGACCCGCCGGGCGGCAGGACCACGTGCCCGAGGGCCTCGGCCGGGTCGGCCGCTTCGGCGGCGGGCGGGTCGGGAAGGTCGTCGAGGAAGTCGGCGCTCGGGACGAAGAAGAGACCGCCCGTCACGGCCGTGGAGAAGTCGAGGATCCGGTCCGTCAGACCGGGCGGGTCGCCCAGGAACATACGGTCGAGCATCCGCTCGGTCACCTCCGGCGTACGGGAGTAGCCGATGAAGTACGTGCCGAACTCGCCGCGCCCGGGGCTTCCGAACGCCATGTTGTGGCGCACGATCTGCCGCTCGGTGCCGTCCTCGTCGACGATCGTGGTGCGGGCGACGTGCGAGTCCTCGGGTTTGACGTCGTCGGGCAGCTCCATGTTGGCCAGCTTGGTGCGGCCGATGACCCGTTCCTGTTCGTCGGTGCCGGCGCCGTCCCAGGCCGCGAGGTCGTGCACGTACTTCTGGACGACGACGTAGGCGCCGCCGGCGAACTCCGGGTCCTCGTCGCCGAGATGCACGGCCTCGACGGCCGCCCCGCCCTCCGGGTTCTCGCTGCCGTCGACGAAGCCGAGCAGGTCACGGTCGTCGAAGTAGCGGAAGCCGTGCACCTCGTCGACGACCGTGACGGCCGCGCCGAGCCGTTCCATGACCAGGCGGGCCAGCTCGAAGCACAGGTCGGGGCGCCGGGCGCGGATGTGCAGCAGCAGGTCGCCGGGGGTGGCGGGGGCGGTGTGGCGCGGGCCGTACAGCGGCCGGAAGGGGTGCAGCTCGCGCGGTCGGGGGCCGCCGAAGAGCCGGGGCCAGGCGGCGGCGCCGATGCCGACGACTCCGGTGAGCTCCTCCTCGCGGGCCCGGAAGCCCACGGAGCGGACGATGCCGGCGAGGTCGCCGAGGAGGTCGCGCACCACGGCCTCGCGACCAGGGTTCACGGTGACGACCAGGAAGACGGCGGCCTGTGTGGGCGGTGCGATGACGGGCTGGGGGGTGACCACGGAACTCCTCGGCGGCTGGCGGCCAGCAGGTGGTACCGAATCGGGTGATCTCCGGGCATGACGGACGCGAAGATCGTGGCCAGCCTAGCCGCGCCCGCCACCTCGCGCAGCCCTGGCCGCGCCCACCCGGAGCCGCGCCGGACACGGTGTGTGACCCCGCTTGCGCGGTGCGGGTGCCCGGGTTTCAGTGGTACGGCCCCATCAGGACGGTTCGGTCACGGTGGGTCACCCCCACCGTCAGGAGCTTGAGATGTCGATGGCGTTCGGTTCCCCCTTCGGTTCCTCCGATCCGTTCGGCGACCTGCTGAACCACTTCTTCGGCATGTCGCCGCAGTCCTCGCCGCCCGTCGTGCAGCGCGTGCCCATCGGACGCCTCCTCACCGAGTCGTCGCACGAGCTGCTCGGCCTCGCCACCCGCAAGGCGGTCGAGGACGGCACCACGGACCTCGACACCCAGCACCTGCTGTGGGCGGCCACCCAGGTCGAGCCCTCGCGCCGGATCCTTGACCGGGCCGGGGTGAACCCCGACAAGCTCGCCGAGCAGATCGCCTCCGGCGGGATGCTCGCGCGCGAGTCCGCCGAGCCGTCGGCCGAACCGGGGCTCACCCCGGCGGCGAAGCGCACCCTGGCCGCCGCGCACGCGTACGCGCAGGCGGCCGGCGTCTCGTACATCGGTCCCGAGCACATCCTCGGCGCGCTGCTCTCCGACCCCGACTCCGGCGCGACCCGCTTCCTGCGGGCGGAGGACACGGACGTGCAGAAGCTGCGCGGCCTCGCCGAGCAGGCGTCCCGGCCGGAGAGCACGGCCCCGGCGCCGAAGCAGCCGGCGACCTCCCTGGACGAGTTCGGCCGCGATCTCACCGAGGAGGCGCGGGCCGGAAGGCTGGACCCGGTGGTCGGCCGGGCCGACGAGATCGAGCAGACGGTGGAGATCCTCTCCCGGCGCTCCAAGAACAACCCGGTGCTCATCGGCGAGCCGGGCGTCGGCAAGACCGCGATCGTGGAGGGTCTGGCCCAGCGGATCGTGGCGGGCGAGGTGCCCGACACCCTGAAGGACAAGCGGGTCGTCTCGCTCGACCTGTCCGGGATGGTGGCGGGCGCGCAGTACCGCGGCCAGTTCGAGGAACGCCTCAAGAAGGTCATCGAGGACGTCAAGCAGGCCGAGGGCGAGATCGTCCTCTTCATCGACGAGCTGCACACCGTCGTCGGCGCGGGCGCGACCGGCGAGGGCTCGATGGACGCGGGCAACATGCTCAAGCCCGCCCTGGCCCGCGGTGAACTGCACGTCGTGGGCGCGACGACCATCGACGAGTACCGCAGGCACGTCGAGAAGGACGCCGCCCTCGAACGGCGCTTCCAGCCCGTCCTCATCCCCGAGCCCACGGTCGAGGAGACCGTCCAGATCCTCGAAGGACTGCGGGACGCCTACGAGGCCCACCACCAGGTCCGCTTCGCCGACGGCGCCCTCGCGGCGGCGGCCGAGCTCTCCGACCGCTACATCAGCGACCGCTTCCTGCCCGACAAGGCGATCGACCTGATGGACCAGGCCGGCGCCCGGGTCCGGCTGCGCAGCGCGGGCCGTTCGACGGAGGTCGTCAGCCGCGAGGACCAGCTGGCCAAGCTGCGCCGCGAGAAGGACCAGGCGGTGGCGGGCGAGGAGTTCGAGAAGGCGTCCGAGCTGAAGCAGCGGATCGCCGAGATCGAGGGCGAGCTCGCGGGCATCGAGGAGCGGCGCGAGGGCGTCGTGTCGGTCACCGCATCCGACATCGCCGAGATCGTGGCCCGCCGCACCGGCATCCCGGTCGCCCAGCTCACCACCAGCGAGAAGGAGCGGCTGCTCAGGCTGGAGGAGGAGATGCACGAGCGGATCGTCGGCCAGGCCGAGGCGGTCACGGCGGTCTCCGAGGCGGTGCGCCGCAACCGTGCCGGAATGGGCGACCCGAACCGCCCGGTCGGCTCCTTCCTCTTCCTCGGCCCCACGGGCGTCGGCAAGACGGAGCTGGCCAAGACGCTCGCGGAGCTGCTGTTCGGCGACGAGAGCCGGATGGTCCGCTTCGACATGAGCGAGTTCCAGGAGAAGCACACGGTGGCCCGGCTGGTCGGCGCGCCGCCCGGATACGTGGGGTACGAGGAGGCCGGTCAGCTCACCGAGAAGGTGCGCCGCCAGCCGTACAGCGTGGTCCTCTTCGACGAGGTGGAGAAGGCGCACCCGGACGTCTTCAACACGCTCCTGCAGATCCTCGACGACGGGCGGCTCACGGACGGTCAGGGCCGTACGGTCGACTTCCGGCACTGTGTCGTCATCATGACGTCCAACATCGGCGCGCACCGGATCCTCGCCCACGAGGGCGACGCGGCGGAGCTGAGGGACGAGCTGATGGAGGATCTGCGCGGGCGGTTCCTGCCGGAGTTCCTCAACCGGATCGACGACATCATCGTCTTCCACAGTCTGACCGAGCAGGACCTGTCGGAGATCGTCGAGCACCTCCTCGACCGCAGCAAGCACCGCGTGCACGCGCAGGGCATGACGCTGGAGGTCACCGAGGCGGCGAAGAAGCTCCTGGTCGCGCACGGCTACCAGCCGGAGTTCGGCGCCCGCCCGCTGCGCCGCACGATCCAGGCCGAGCTCGACAACCGGATCGCCTCGCTGCTGCTCGGCGGCGAGGCCGGACCCGGGGACACGATCGTGGCGGACGTGGTGGGCGACTCGCTGCACTGCACGATCCGCAGGGACGAGCGGGCGGCGGCGAACGCGGATGCCGCGCCGGCGTAGGACTCCCCGGTCGGTGTCAGGACCGGCCAAAGTCAGGGCCAGGACTCCGCCGCTAGGACTCCGCGGCCCGTGCCTCCGCCGGCTCGGCGGCGGGCGCGGGCTGCGGGGTGTAGCGGGCCAGGCCCCTGCGGTCGTAGTAGTGCGTCATCCCGAAGCCGAAGAGCAGCGCGGCCACGAACCCGATCGCGATCATCGCCCAGGCACGGCCGAGCCCGGCGTCGCCGCGGGCGTCGAAGTAGAGGATGGCCCGCACCCCGCCGGTGAGCTGGCGCATCGGCTCGAACGCGCCGAGGAAGCGGTAGAAGCCGGGGACGGCCTCCAGCGGGACGGTGGCGCCGGAGGACGGCAGCGCGAGCGCGATGAAGACGAACATGGACACCAGCTGCCCGACGCCGCCGAAGGCCGCGTTGATGGCCTGCACGCCGAGCCCGACGGCCACGGTCGCGCAGTACGAGAAGATCCACAGGAGCGGCAGGTGGGCCGCGTCCATGCCGAGGATCGCGATCGTCGCCACCATCAGGAGCGTGGTGGTGAGCAGCGCGATGCCCGCGGTCATCACCATCTTCAGGACCAGGGTCTGGGTGCGGTTGATGGGCACGGTGGGGTGCCGGGTGTGCCAGGGGCCGATCTCGCTGTCCGTGTAGCCGAGGGCGGTGTCGACGCCGGTGTGGATGAGGTTGCCGCCGATGAAGCCGGACAGGACGAGGAGCAGGGTGTAGTAGAAGGCGGTGAGCCCGAGTCCGCTGTGCCGGCCGATCGGATGCCCGACCCGGGTCACGACGGTCACCGGGTCGGCGAGCAGGACCTTCGCCGTCGGGTCGGGCGCCGCGGCGGCGAGCCGCTTGCCGATGTTCAGCGACGCCTGGTGCGCCACGCCCTGGTTGAGCTGTGCGGCCAGCGAGGAGCCCAGGCTGCCGAAGCCCGGGTTGGTGAGGACGGTCAGGGTGGGCCGCGCGGTCGCCCCGCGCGTGGTCAGCGCCTGCACGGAGGCGGTGAAGTCGGGCGGCACGACCAGTGCCCCGTACACCTTCCCGGACGACAGCTGGTCCTGTGCCGTGGCCGCGTCGACCAGGCGCCACTGGACCCGCCCCCGCGGCGTCGCCGCGCCGAGGGAGCCGGTGATCTCCTTGCCCAGCGCGCCCCGGTCCTGGTCGACGACGGCGACGGGCAGCCGGCGCATCGCGTCACCCGGGCTGAGGATGCCGCCCATGTAGAGCAGGGCGAGCACCATGGTGACGAGTGCGCACAGGACGGTCGGGACGAGCCAGAGCCCGGGGCGGCGGACGAGCTCGCCGGCGCGCCGGGGGGTCGCGGAGGCCATGGTTCTCCGAGGGGTGGTGGGAGCGGTAACGGTCGGTCCGTGCCCATGGTCGACGCCCGGGGAGGATTTGCCCGGTATTGACACCGGGAGGCGGGGTACGTGCGAAGACGAGGAGGTCGGCTCATGACGGCGGAACTCCGGGTCGGGCGGCGGACGGTCGAGCTGGCCCGCCCGCGGAAGGTGCTCTTCCCGGACGACGGCATCACCAAGGCCGATCTGGCCGACTACTACCGACAGGTGGCCGGGCGGATGCTGCCGCATCTGCGCGGGCGCCCGCTGATGCTGGAGCGGCACCCGGACGGCATCGACGACTCCGGCTTCATGCAGAAGGACATCCCCGGCCACTTCCCCGACTGGGTGGCCCACGCGGAGCTGCCCAAGGAGGACGGGACCGTCGACTACGTGCTGTGCGAGGACACGGCCTCGCTGGTCTATCTGGCCGGCCAGGCGTGCGTCACGCCGCACCGCTGGCTCTCCCGCGCCGACCGGCCCGACCACCCGGACCGCCTCGTCCTCGACCTCGACCCGGCGGACGGCGAGGACTTCGCCACCGTGCGGCGGGCCGCCCGGCGGCTGCGCGCGCTCCTCGACGAGCTCGGTCTGCCGTCGCAGGTGATGACGACGGGATCGCGGGGTCTGCACGTGGTGGTGCCGCTGCTGCGCCGGGACACCTTCGACGAGGTACGGGCCTTCGGCCGTGAGCTCGCCGGTCTCCTCGCCGCGCGGTACCCGGACGAGCTGACGACGGAGGTACGCAGACGGGCCCGGCGCGGCCGGCTCTACCTGGACGTCCAGCGCAACGGGTACGGCCAGACGGCCGTGGCCCCGTACGCGGTCCGCGCCCGGCCCGGCGCGCCCGTCGCCGCCCCGCTCGACTGGGCGGAGCTGGACGATCCGGGCCTCACCGCGCGCCGCTGGACCCTCGCCGACGCCGGCCGGCTCGCCGACCGCGCCCCGTGGGACACCCCGCGCGGGCGGTCCGCGACGGCGGCACACCGACGGCTCGACGCCCTGCGCGAGGACGAGGGCGAAAGCGCGGGCCCGGGCGAAGGAGGCTGAGCACCATGGCACGCGTGATGGTGGAAGGCAGCGAGGTCGTCGTCCGGCTGGGCCTGCGCGAGACGCTCGCCGCGCGCCGGCGCTCGATCCGGTTCCCGGTGTCGGCCCTGCGCGAGGTCGGCGTCGAGACCAGCTGGTGGCGGGTGCTGCGCGGCGAGGCCGGCCGGGGCCTGTGGCTGCCCGGCCGGTGCGTCGGACTCCGGCACGGCCCGGACGGCACCGACTTCGTCGCCGTGCGCGCCGAAAGCCCGGTGCTCCGGATGGACCTCTCGACCGAGGCGCCGTTCAGCCGCGTGTCCGTCTCCGACCCGGAGCCGGAGACGACCGAACGCGCGCTGCGCGTCCTCATGCCGGCGGAGCCGCCCCTGGAGCCGTAGTGATTCCCGGGCGGCTTCAAGCGGCTGCCTTCAGGGCTTCGAGGAGCTCGTCGCGGGTCATTTTCGAGCGCCCGCGGACGCCGGCGCTCGCGGCCTTCTCGTACAGCTCGTCCTTGGTGAGCCCGTCCAGTTCGTCCTCGCGGCGCCTCTTGCCGCGCTCCTTGCCTCGCTCCTTGCCTCGCCCCTCCCCGCTCTCCTTGGCGCGTCCCTCCTTGCCTCGCCCTTCCCTGGCCCGCTCGACGCTCGCGCGCAGCGCCTCGGTGAGGTCGATGACGTTGGTGGCCTCCGGGGCGACCTCCGCCTTCTCGACGCTCTCGCCGGACTTCTTCGCCTTGACCAGTGCGGCGACGGCGTCCCGGTAGGTGTCGTGGAACTCCTCGGGGTCCCAGTCCATGGCGAGCGCGTCGATGAGCCGCTCGGCCATCCTCAGCTCCTTGGCCCCGGTCTTGCGGCCCGTGGCGTCGGGCAGGTCGGGGACCTCCTCGCGGGGGTCGCGGATCTCGTCGGCCCAGTGCAGGGTGTGGAGCTTGAGGATGCCGTCGTCGGAGGTGAGGGCGACGAGGTACTCGCGTCCGCGCATCACGAAGGTGGCCACGCCCGCCCGGCCGCTCTCCGCCAGGGCGCGTTCGAGGAGCGCGTACACCTTGACGTACTCCTTGCCCTTGGGGCCGAGGTAGTAGGTCCGGTCGAAGAAGACCGGGTCGATCGCGTCCAGCTCGACGAATCCGCTGATCTCCAGCGTCCTGGAGCGGCCCGGTGCGATGTCTTCGAGTTCCTCGGGTTCGACGACGACGTACTCGTCACCGGTGTCGAAGCCCTTGACGATGTCCTCGGCGGGGACCTCCTCGCCGGTGCGCTCGTTCACCCGCCGGTTGCGGATCCGGTCGGCGGTGCCGCGCTGGAGCTGGTGGAAGCGGAGGGTGTGGGCGGAGGTCGCGGTGTGGATGCCGACGGGCACGCTCACCAGGCCGAAGCTCAGTACACCGGTCCAGACCGGTCGGGCCATGCCGATCACCGCCAACCGCCGAGGCACGCACGTCACGCCCCCTCCGACACGCGAATGCCCGCCCGCCCCGTTCGGAAACGGGGACGGGCGGGCGGTCACGAACGCCGTACGGCGGCCCGAGGGACCTGGCGGGACCCTACGGGTTGACCGGCAGCGCGGGCGTGAAGAGCGTGGGAACGCTCCACTGCTGCGCCGGGGTGCCGTTGCAGTCGAACAGCTGGAACACGGTGCCCCAGTTGCGGTTGGCCCAGGGCACGTCGAGGCAGCGGCCCGACTGCGGGTTGTAGATCGAGCCGTCGGCGCGCGGCTGCCACTGCTGGCCGCCCTCGCCCAGGCACTGCCAGAAGAGCACGGCGCTCTGCGACGTGGTCTGGTTGCCGCTGACGGCGACGCACTGGCCCTGCTGGGTCAGCGTGCCGTTGGCGTTGACGCTGAGCTTCTGCGCGTCGGAGCCGTTGCAGCCCCACAGCTGCGGGTGCATGCCGTTGCCGCTGTTGTTGTTCGGGGCGTCGACGCAGATGTCCGGGGCCGGGCCGAAGCGGATCGGGCTGCCGGAGGTGGTGGCCTGCGGGGTGTAGCCCTGGTAGACGGCGAGGTTGCTGACCCGGCCGGTCAGCCAGGAGCTCGGCTGGCTCTGGTACTTGTACCGGCCCATGACCAGCGGGCCGCTCGGCACCGGGCTGGTGCTCGCCGCGTGGTAGGCGCTGGCGGCGAGCCTGCCGTTGACGTACAGGCTCATGGCGCCGGTGGTGGCGTTGTACGTCGCCGTCAGCTGGGTCCAGACACCGGCCTTGAACGCGTTGGCCGCGTTGGCCGTGGCGGTGTAGTCGTACGACCAGCCGTCGTCGTCGCTGCGGGCCAGCGCGAAGCGCCAGCCGTTGGCGTCCGCCCAGAGCATGAACGCGCTGCCGTGGAGCAGGTCCTGGCTGACGACCACGCCGTCCGGCTTGTCGAGCTTCGCCCAGGTGCTGACGGTGAAGCTCTGCCGGGTGTCGACGACCTTGTTCGGCGCCGTGACGGTCGACTTCAGCGTGTCGCTGAAGACGGGCACGCTGACCGCTCGTCCGTCGACGGTGTCCTGGGTGTAGCTGATGGCCGCCGCGGTGCCGTCGTTGCCGGCGGGGACGGACTTGGTGTCGCCCTCCAGGCGCCACTGCGCGGTCGGGGCCTGGGTGTTGCCGCGCACGTGGTAGCCGGTGAAGCCGTTGACCGCGCCGGCGTTCACCGCGCCCGCCCAGGCGTGCAGCGTGCCGGCGGTGTCGAGGGCCCAGAAGTCCGGCACGCCGTCGTCGGTGACGTCGCCGTCGGAGCCGACGCGCGGGTAGCCGGCGCCGGTGATGCCGTAGCCGATGCGGGCCGTGGGCTGCGCGGTGACGCCAGTGAACACGGTGTACGTGACGCCAAGGACGTCGTCGGTGCGGGTGGAGGTGGCGAGCCTGTACTGGAAGATGTCACCGCTGGTGCGGTTGCGCACCCACAGGGCCGGGGCGGTGTCCGCCGTCGTGGCGGTGGCGAGGTCCAGGGTGTTGCCCGGGACCATCAGGTCCTTGTCGTCCCAGTCGCCGGTGCCGGACACCAGGGACGGCGGGGCGAGCGTCTGGTTGGACTTGACCGGGTAGAACCAGAGGTTGCCGGCCTCCACCGAGAGCAGACCGGTGGCGTCGGACACCTTGCGGCTCGGCGTGCGCGAGGTGCGGGCCGGGCCGGTCGGGGTGACCTGGCTGGAGTACTGCCAGGTCCCTACGTTGCGGTAACCGGTGCAGTTCGCGAACGCGGGGTCGCAGTCGGGCTTGTCGACGGTGTGCTTGGTGCCGAGGGTGAAGCGTCCCGGGTTGGACAGCGTGTTGTCGTAGACGAACAGTTCGGACCCGCCGAGCGCCCCGACGGTGGCGGGCTCGCGGTGGACGAACAGGTCGTCGACGTTGCGGCCCGGGTCGAGGGAGCCGCGGTGCGCGATCCGATAGTCCTTCCAGGTGCGGCCGGAGCTCACCTCGGGCGCCTGGAGGGCGGTCGCGGCGGTGCCGCTGGGCACGTAGCTGGCGGTGCTGCCGTCGGTGGCCCGGCCGTGGGTGACCAGGTTGCCGGCGGTGTCCGGGATCAGGATGTCGGGCCGGGCGTCACCGGTGGTGTCGCCGAAGGCCACCGGACCGTCCTTCCACGGCACGTAGAAGGCGTACGAGAGGGTCTGGGAGGCGTTGCCCGCCTCGTCGAGGGCCCGCGCGTAGACGATGTTGGTGCCCCAGTGGGTGGGCTTGACGCTGATGCTGCTCGCGGAGAGCGGGCTGCCGCAGCTCTGCTGGGCGCCGGCGAGCTGCGGGTCGAAGCTCCACTGGACGCAGGCCAGGCCCGAGGAGCGCAGTCCGGCGCCGGGGCTCGGGTCGGACGCGGAGATCGGGATGGAGCCGGTGTCGCCGAGGCGCAGGTTGGTGATCTGCCCGTTGCCGGCCGGCGGGTACTGGGTGTTGGGGTCGGTGAACTGGCCGAAGGACATCACCGGCGGGGTGATGTCGACGGCGAAGTGGCACGTGGTGCTGGACGGTCCGCGCAGCAGGCCGTCGTCGCCGTGGGTGGCCCAGGCGTAGTTGTGGCCGTTCTGCAGGGTGCCGACCGGCACGGAGTAGGTGGCCTCCGACCAGTTCGACACGAAGCCGGACCAGCCCTGGTTCGCGGTGGCGTTCGCGGTCTCGTCCCAGAGGTCGACCCACTCGGTGAGCTGGCCCTGGTTGGGGCTGGTGACCCGGGAGATCAGGTCGGTGTGGGTGTCGGTGACCCAGCCGTACGAGGTGCTGGGCACCGAGCCGCAGGCCTGGGTGTCACCCGCGACGACACGCCGCGGGACCGGGTTGACGCGCAGGTTGTCCGGCGTGTTGGGCGGGAAGTCGTACTCGGTGCTGAGCGTGGCGTTGTAGTTGAACCGCTTGAAGCCCATCTTGTCGCCGGAGCCCTCGTTGCCGCGCAGGGCGAAGGCGATCGGCTTGCTGGTGTCGCGGATCGCGTCCCGCATGGCGCCGGTGACGTTGAAGTCGACGGGGATGTCGTTGTAGCAGGCGGAGTTGGTGCCGTTGCCGGGCACCCACTTGCCGTCCAGCCAGTCCCCGACCACGTGGTTGTTCCAGGAGACCGAGCCGTCGAACGCGCCTGCCCGGTACACGTTCACGGGGTACGTCGTGGAGCAGGACCAGTCCGAGGAGATGTACTGGTTGACGCGCAGGCTGGCGTAGTTGATGGTCGAGCCGTAGTACCCGTTGATGTCGAACTCGAACAGGGCGCGCTCGATGCCGTACGGCGACTCCCAGCCCTGGTAGCCCGAGCCGGGATGGTCCCGGTCGTTGGAGCCGGAGCGGTCGAAGTTGCTGGTGCCGGGCCAGGCCTGCATGACCCAGGCGTGGTGCTGCTTGCCGCGGGAGTCACGCGACCAGTCCGGGTCGACGTAGACGGGGTAGCTGGTGTCCGCGCCGTCGAGCAGGTCCATGCTGGGGGCCAGCGCGATGGCGCCGTGGCCCTTGCCGGCCGTGCCGGTCACCTTCACCTGCGTGACGGGGATCTTGGCGACGGTGGCGCGGGCGCCGGGTCCTTCGGGGCTGCTCAGGCCGTCGATGGCGCCGTTGGTCTTGTCGACCGGCGCGGAGGCGTCCATGTCGGCGTTCTTGCTGCCGCGCACGCCGGGGTGCCGGGCCTCCTTCGCGGACCACATGATCGGCGCGGGCGAGCGGAAGACGGTGTCACGGCCGTGGGCGGCGGTGAGGTTGCCGTCCTTGTCCTTGGCGAGGTCGAGGCCCTTGGTCTCCGTGGGGAACACCATGTTCCGTACCGCCGGGTTGGCGGCGGCGGCCGGGCTGCGGAGGATCACGACGGTGCCGTAGCCGCCCCACTTGGTGGCGGTGACCTTCAGGTCGGTGTCGGGCGCCACGTTCTCGAAGAGGGCGCCGTTGCCGCTGAGGACCGGCTTGGGCAGCGCGCCGGGGAACGGCGAGGAGACGGCGAGCTGTCGGCCGTCCTCGGTGGTCATGGTGGCCAGCGGGCCGGTGCCGCCGCCGGAGATCACGAGGTCGGAGTCGGCGGCCTTCGGGGCCACGGTGCCGTCGGCGCGGGTGACCAGGGTGTCGTCGAGGGCTACCCAGCCGCCGTCCCTGCCCTTCATGCGCTGGGCTTCGAGGCTGCGCTCGGTGCGCAGCTTGCCCTGGGGCGTGACGACCGTGGTGCTGAACTCGTCGGTGAGTTCGGGGACCTGGACGTCCTTGCCGGTCTTGGCGGCCTTCAGCTTCGCCTTCTCCGCGGCGGTGCGGGCCGCCGTCGGCTTCGGGCGCCCGGCGCTCCCCCGGGAGGGGGCGGGAGCGGCCGGGGAGGCGGACGGATCGGTCTTGGGCGACGGCGCGGCCAGCGCCGTGTAGGGCGTGGCGGCCAGCATCGCGGCCGATATCGCCAGGACGGCGGCGGCCGCAACCGGCCGTCGTAGTCCGGCTCTTGGTGCAGTGGACATGCCTCTGTACTCCCCCATGCATGTGCGTGGTCCCGGCGCATGGCGCGCAGAGATCGGGGGCACTTTGGCAGGACATGGTCAACGATCAAAATGCGCCACGCCGACCCGTGTCCATCTTGTGTGCAGCCTTCACGAATTGCACACGCTGTGATCTAGAACACGTCCGAATTTCAACTGCTCATGGGATACGGGCGGTTGTGGCGACTGCTACCTTCCCGTCCGATTGTGCCGTCGCTCAGTCGGACCGGCGGCCCACTACTACTTTCAACTTTCAACGGGGGATGAGCGATGCCTCGCTTTGGCATGCGCCGAACCGGGCGACTTTCACGGACACGGGCGACCGTTCCGCTGATCGTGGCCCTGACGGCGTCCCTTCTGGCAGTGCCGGCGGCCCAGGCCGCTCCGGCGAAGCCGGACTTCGACAGAATCTGGCAGCCGCCGAAGACGCCGCTGCCGCACACCGCCTCGATATCCGGGACCACGGCGAAGAAGCGCCGCCCCGTGGCTCCGCCGCACGCCGTGCCGAAGCGGGCCGCGGCGGCCCCCGCGCTGCCGGCCGTCACCGCGCTGAGCGGCACGGCGCTGCCCACGACGGCCCCGGCCCGCGCCGGCCGGCTCCCCGTGTGGGTCGGCCCTTCGGCGAAGGGCCACAAGGCCGCGCTGCCCGCGGTGACCGTCGTACGCAACGACGGCACGGCGGCCCGAGCCGCGGGCGTGCACGGCCTGCTGTTCTCGGTCGCCGCGGTCGGCCAGGGCGCGTCCGGCACCGTGCCGGCCACCGTCGGGCTCGACCTGACGGCCCTCCAGCAGGCCACCGGCGGGCAGTTCGCCGCGCGCGGCCGCCTGGTGACACTGCCGGCCTGTGCCGCGACCACCCCGAATCTGGCGTCCTGCCGGATCCGCACCCCGCTGGCCGCGCACTACGACAAGGCCACCGGCCGGCTGACGGCCGACCTCGCCGTGCCGGCCGTGGCGCCCGCGCCCGCCCGGGTCACCGGCGGCGGGGCCCAGTCGCCGCTCCTCGCGTCGGCCGGTGGCGCGAGCGCCCCGATGCTGCTCGCCGCCGAGACCGGCTCCTCGGGCGGTGGCGGCGACTACAAGGCGTCCAGCCTCAACCCGTCCTCGGCCTGGGCCGCGGGCGGCTCCTCGGGCGCGCTGACCTACAGCTACCCGTTCGAGCTGCCGCCGGGCCTCGGCGGCCAGCCGCCGTCCCTCGCGCTCGGCTACGACTCCTCCTCCGTGGACGGCCGCACCTCCGCCACCAACACCCAGGCGTCCTGGGTCGGCGACGGCTGGGACCTCAACCCCGGCTTCATCGAGCGCACCTACAAGCCCTGCGGCAAGGCGGGCATCACCAACTCCGGTGACCTGTGCTGGGGCGGCTTCAACGCGAGCCTCTCGCTCGGCGGTCACTCGGGACAGCTCGTCCGGGTCGCCACCGGCGCGGCCGGCAGCGACGCCGCGACCGGTGTGTGGCGGCTGAAGAACGACGACGGCACGAAGATCGAGTTCGGCTCGGGCGCCGCCAACGGCGTCCAGGACGGGGCTTACGCCAAGGTCACCGACACCGCCGGCACCGTCTACTACTTCGGCGTCAACCACCTGCCCGGCGGCGACAAGAGCGACGCGGCGGCGAACTCCGTCTCCTCCGTGCCGGTGTACTCCCCCAAGTCCGGCGACCCCTGCTACGACTCGGCCAAGGGCAACGCCTCCTGGTGCACGATGTGGCAGCGGCTCCAGCTGGACTACGTCGTCGACGTCCACGGCAACCTGACGACGTACACCTGGGCCCCCGAGACCAACTACTACTCGCGCGGCGGCGGCCAGAACCCGGGCGCCGGCACGCTCACCGCGTACACCCGCGCCAGCACCCCGGCCTCGGTCGCGTACGGGCAGCGCCTGTCCGACCAGGTCGCGGCCAAGGGTGGCCTCCAGCCCGCCGTCCGGGTGACGCTCGGCACCGCCGAGCGCTGCGTCGACACGACCGCCTGCGACCCCTCGCAGCGCACCGAGGCGAACAAGAACAACTGGCCCGACGTGCCCGTGGACCAGGAGTGCAAGAGTTCCGGCACCTGCTCCAACCTCTCGCCGACGTTCTTCACCACCCGTCGGCTGGCCACCGTGCTGACCCAGGTCCGGGTGAACAACGCCTGGCAGGACGTGGACTCCTACGTCCTGAAGCACTCGTTCCCCGACCCGAAGGACGCCACCAGCCAGAAGGCCCTGTGGCTCGACTCGGTCCAGCGCACCGGCAAGGCCGGCAGCCCGGAGATCACGCTGCCCGCGGTGACGTTCGTCCCCGTGATGCTCGCGAACCGGGTCGACGGCACCGACCTCGTGCCCGCGCCGCCGCTGATGGACCGGCCGCGCATCCAGCAGATCAAGAACGAGACCGGCGGCGTCCTCAACGTCGACTACAACCTGCCGGCCTGCTCCCGCCTCAACCATGTGATGCCGCCCGCCGAGGACGACAACACCATGGCCTGCTACCCGGTCCGCTGGACCCCGCCCGGCTCGGTCGTCGGCTCCGACCCCGTGCTCGACTGGTTCAACCACTACACCGTCGCCTCGCTCACCGAGAACGACACCACGACCGACGCACCGCAGAAGATCACCGGCTACGCCTATGGTCCGGCCGGCTGGCACCGGGACGACAGCGAGTTCACCGACCCCAAGTCCCGTACCTGGGGCGACTTCCGCGGCTTCGCCACTGTGACCGTCACCACCGGCAGCGGTAACGACGGCCCCAAGTCGCAGGTGCGCACCACCTACCGGCAGGGCATGAACGGTGACGTCCGCAAGGACGGCTCCACCCGCAGCGTCCAGCTCACCGACGCTCTCGGCCGGTCGGTCACCGACCAGGAATGGCTCAGCGGCCAGACGCTCCAGACCGAGACGTACGACCAGGCCGGCGGCAGCGTCGTCAGCCGCAGCGTCAACGGTGCCTCGGGCGAGGTGGCCACCGCCACCCAGACGCGCTCCGGTCTGCCGGACCTAGTCGCCCGGTACGGCGCCACCACGACCACCGTCACCGCCCAGGGCAAGAAGGCCGACGGCAGCTGGCGGTCCACGGTCACCACCACGACCACCGACTCCGCGCACAACAACCGCGCCGCCACCACCCTGGAGCAGGCCGAGGGCCTGCCGGACATGTGCTCGCGCCTCGACTACGCCACCGGGCCCGACCCGCAGGTCACCGGCCTGGTGAAGGAGAAGCTCGTCGTCTCCGGCACGGACGCCTGCACCGCGGGCGCGGCGGCCGCCAACACCGTCGCCCGGACCCGCACGTTCTACGACAACCTGCCGTTCGGGCAGGCCGCCGCCACCGGCGACGCGACGAAGCAGGAGGTCCTGGACCGGTACCAGACGGACGGCACGCCGGCCTTCGTGCCGACCGCGGCCACGACCTACGACGCCTACGGCCGGACCGCGACGGTCACGGACCCGAACAGCAAGGACAACCAGCACCCGAACGGCGCCGTCACCACGACGACCTACACGCCCACCGCGACCGGTGAGCTGCCGGCCACGCTGACGGTCGCCGCCCCCGTGCCCGGCTCGACGAGCACCTGGGACAGCGTCACCACGATGGACGTCCGGCGCAACCTGCCGCTGACCGTCAAGGACCAGAACCTCAAGACGACCACCGAGACGTACGACGCGCTCGGCCGGCTCACCGCCGTCTGGCTCCCCGGCCGCACCCCCGCGGTCAACCCGAACGCCAACATGACCTTCGGTTACGGGGTCTCCAACCAGGCCGGCGTCCCGTCGACGACGACCACCAACAAGCTGACGAAGGACGGCGACACGCCGGTCTACGTCAAGAGCGTCGACATCCTCGACGGCTTCGCCCGCACCCGGCAGACGCAGACGTCACCCGCCAACCCGGCCTACACCGGCCGGCTGGTCTCCGACACGCTGCTCGACTCGCAGGGCCGCCCCCGGACGTCCAACGCGCCCTGGTACAACGACGTGTCGGGCCCGACCGGCACCCTGCTGCCCTCGGCGGAGGGCAGCATCCCGTCCCAGACCCGCACCACCTACGACGGCCTGGGCCGCGCGGTGGTCACCGCGTCCTGGTCGAACAACGTGGAGCAGTCCCGTACGACGACCGACTACAAGGGCGTCGACCGGACCGACGTCGTACCGCCGAAGGGCTCGGCGCCGACCACGACCCTCACCGACGGCCGCGGCCACACCACGGAGCTGTGGCAGTACACCACCCCCACCGCCACGGGCCTGCCGGCCGACGCCACCGTCACGCGCTACACGTACACGGTGGACGGCAACCCGCTCACCCGTAAGGACGCGGCGGGCAACACCTGGTCGTACGGCTACGACCAGCGCGGCCGCCAGATCACCGCGACCGACCCCGACACCGGTACGACCACGCAGACGTGGGACGCCGCCGGACGGCTCGGCAGTACCACCAACGGCAAGGGCCAGACGGTCACCTTCACCTACGACCTGATCGGCCGCAAGGCCGGGATGTTCGACGGCCCCGCCACCACCACCGACAAGCAGCTCGCGGCGTGGACCTTCGACACCGCGACGGCCGGCAAGGGCAAGCCCGCCTCCTCGACGCGGTACGTCGGCGGCACCGGCGGCCAGGCGTACACCACCACGATCAAGGGGTACGACGACGGCTACCGCGTCACCGGATCCACGGTGAGCATCCCCGGCACGGACGCCGGACTGGCCTCGGGCACGTTCACGTACACGACCAGCACGGTCTACGACAAGATCACCGGCAGCCCGAAGGAGACGGTGCTCCCGGCGGTCGGCGGGCTCCCGCTCGACGACATCGTGTACTCGTACAACGACTACGGTCAGATGTTCAAGTACGCGGGCGCGACGACGTACGACACGCAGTCGGAGTACGACGCCTTCGGACGTCCGATCCGATCGACCGTCAACCCGTGGGCCTCGCAGATCGTCGCCACCACGGACTTCGACCAGGCCACCGGCCGGGTCAAGCAGCAGTTCGTCGACAAGCAGACGTCCACCACGGGCGCCGTCCAGCAGACCGGTTACACCTACAACGACTCCGGCCAGGTCACCTCGATCACCGGCATCGCCGGCAACACCCCGGCCCAGACCGACCGCCAGTGCTTCACCTACGACGCGCTCGGCCGGCTCGCGACGGCCTGGACCGACAACGGCGGCCTGACCGCCCCGGAGACCGGACAGACCCAGGACCAGGGTGGTTGCGCCACCACGACGCCGACCGCCACGAACATCGGCGGCCCGACGCCGTACTGGCAGGACTACGGCTACGACCTCACCGGCAACCGCACCAGGCAGGTCAGCCACGACCCGGCCGGTGACACCACCAAGGACGTGACCACCACCCAGACGTTCAACGCCCCCGGCACCGTCAACACCCCGACCACCGCGCCCACCACGGGCGGCGGCACGGGCGGTCCGCACGCCCTGCTCACGGCGTCGGCCAAGACGGCGACGACGACCAACAACGACAACTTCCAGTACGACGCGGTCGGCAACACCACGTCCTTCCGCGCCGGCAAGGCCGGTACCAGCAACCTGACCTGGAACAGCGAGGGCAAGCTCGCCTCGCTGACCACCGCCACCCAGATCAAGGGCATCGGCGGCAAGTGCATGGACATGCAGGGCGGCAGCACCACCAACGGCAACCCGGTGCAGATCTACACCTGCAACACCGGCGCGGGCCAGCGGTTCGCCACCGCCGGCGACCGGCTCTCCACCGGCAACAAGTGCCTGCAGGCCATGGGCACCACGGCCGGCTCGCCGGTCCAGATCCAGCCCTGCGACGGCACCGCCGCCCAGACCTGGACCGCGCGCACCGACACCACCTTCTACAACCCCGCGTCCGGCCGCTGCCTCGCCGTCCCCGGCGACGTCACCACCGACGGCACCGACCTCGTCATCGGCGACTGCGCCACCACGGTGCCCGCCGGACAGAAGTGGACCGTCCCCGACACGAGGACGACCTACGTCTACGACGCGGACGGCAACCAGCTCGTCCGCCGTAACCCGGGCAAGACCACGATCAACCTCGGCACCGACGAGCTGACCGTGGACACCACCTCCGCCACCAGGCCGCAGCCGCAGACCGGCGTCCGCTACTACCCGATCCCCGGCGGCATGACCATCGTCCGCACGGGCGCGGGCACCGCCGCCGGCGCGTTCGTCGTCCAGGTCGCCGACCACCACGGCACCAACGGCCTCGGCATCGACCTGTCGACGCTGGCCGAGACCCGGCGCCCCACCGACCCCTTCGGCAACCCGCGCGGCACCCAGCCGTCGGCGTGGGCCGGCGACAAGGGCTTCGTCGGCGGCACCAAGGACACGGCGACGGCCCTGACCAACCTCGGGGCACGCCAGTACCTGCCCACCGCGGGCCGCTTCATCAGCACGGACCCGCTGTTCGACAGCGCCGACCCGCAGAGCTGGAACGGCTACGCGTACGCGGACAACAGCCCGGTCACCAACACGGACCCGGACGGGAAGATGTGCCTGCACGGATCGCCGGGCGGCGGCAGGGACGGCAAGTGCGCGGGGGTGTGGGGTGACACCGACGGTGTCATCGGCGACGGCTCCAACAACTGCGTCTGGGACTACTGCGCCGGTCACGCGCAGCAGATGGAGGAGGCCGCCGACGCCGCCGGCCTCTGGAACCGCACTCCCCGCGGGGAGGGCTCCGGCCCCAACCACATGTCCGAGGCCAAGAAGAGGTGGAACGCCGAACACAAGGCGGCGCGCGTGGCCAAGGAAAGGGCTGCCGCGCGCCTTCTGGGCGCGGCGCGCTGGAAGATCGCCGAGGACTACATGTACGACGAGATCATGCGGAACCTGCAGTCCGGTGACTTCCGGAAGATCCAGGATGCCAACGACAGCTGGCTCCCGTTCTCTCTGGCCAAGGCGGCCGCCATGTGGACGTACAAGGTCCGGGCCGGGGCCGACTGGGATCACAAGCCGAAGCTCAAGGCGATGATGAATCTCTTCACCGAGCCGGACTACTACTTCACGGTACCCGGCAGCGACGTCGAGGCGTACTACGACGTCTGGTCGAACGTGCACTACGGCTTCGTGGGCAAGGCGGCCGGCTTCAGTGACAGTGACCTCGAGGGCGGCGCCTCCGCGTCGTTCCCCGGGGCCAGCCTCGTCGTCGGCGGGACCGACGAGGGTGACCGAGTGACCGTCCGCCAGGGCATCGAGATGTTCAAGAAGTACGGCACCGGCATGACCCGGGAACAGTTCCACCAGGGGATGCTGGACACCATCTCCGCCATGCGGGCGAAGGGGGATGCCACCAAGAACCAGGTCCGCCCGTCGACGGGCTGACCCCGCACTTCCACCCACGAAACGGGCGGCGGGCGTCCTCACCACGGTGAGGGCGGCCGCCGCCCGGCGTTTCACCCGGCCGCCGTCAGACCCGGTCGGCCGCGATCAGCACGTACTGGAACGAGCCGTCCTTGTACGACTCGATGAACGCCTCCTCGATGCCCGTCACCAGCGACGACGTGGCCCGCAGCTCCCAGTACGGGAGGGTCTCCGGGGTCAGGTCGATGACGGCCTGGGGCACCAGGCGGTTGTCGGCCATGGCGCGCAGGTACTCGCGGCGGGAGTGGATGTTGCACTCGAAGTGGGCGTTGATCTGCGAGACCCACTTGGAGGGCTGGCCGTACTTCGGGTTCCAGCAGCCGGTGATGGTCACGTAACGGCCGCCGACCGCGAGGATGCGGGAGTGCTCGGCCATCAGGTCGTGCAGGTCGACGTACATGCTGGACTCGTTGTTCCAGGAGGCGGCGGCCTGGCCGGTCTCGAAGGGGGTGTCGAGCATGTTGCAGACCCGGGCGTGGACGTGGTCCGCGATGCCCAGCTCCGCGGCGCGCCGGTTGGCGAAGTCGGCCTGCTTGGCGGAGAGGGTGACGCCCTCGACCTTGCAGCCGAAGCGCTGGTGGGCCATGACCATGGAGCCGCCGCGGCCGCAGCCGGCGTCGACGAGCGTGTCGTCGTGGCCGATGGGGCCGAGGTGCTCCAGGAGGACGTCGGTCTGCGCCGACTCCAGGCGGTGCAGCTCGGCGATCAGCTTCTTCTCGTACTCGCTGTCCTCCGGGGTGCCGAGGGCCGCGTGGTCGATGTCACCGATGCCGTAGTGGTGGTGGTAGAGCCCGTCCACATCGCCGAGGCGGAGGTTCACGGGCCTGGCCTCGGCGTTCCAGTAGCGGGCGATGTCGCCCTGGTACGGCGTCGCCGGCGCGGGGACGAACGTCGAGGTGCCTTCGGCGGTGGTGAACTCGGTGCTGGTCACAGATAAAGGTCCGTTTCTTACCAGAAGTCGGGCAGGCTGTATCGGTACGTGTTGGTCATGTGCCAGTAGTGATTGCCGTCGACCCAGGCGGCGACGCCCTTGAGGAAGCGCGCCACGGTCGGTACGGGGCAGGTCGCGGCCAGCTCGGCGGCCTCGGCCTCGAAGGTGCGCATGAGGTCGTTGTGGACCTCGACCGCCTTCAGATAGGCGTCCTTCTCGGAGACGCCCTCGCGTTCGGCGATCACCACCGGCAGGTTGAGGTGCAGGCCGGGGCTCTTCTGCTCCTTGGTGTAGGAGTAGAGGTCGTTGACGATGGTCGTCGCGTTCCCGGCCAGGGCGATCACCCGCTGCATGGCGGGCATGGCGTGCAGGTCCGCCGGCAGTTCGTAGCCGCCGACGGAGTCCGTGATGGTGGGGCAGGGGCGGAAGTTGTTGAACTGGCGCATCGCCAGGTACTCCCACACCTCGGGCACGGTCTCGGTCTCGGCCCACGCGGCCTCGGCGAGGTACCCCATGTGCAGCCGGGCCATGTCGTGCCGGAACCGGTCGGCCTGGGACGGCGTGGCCAGCTGGACGAAGTACTCCATGGCCGAGCGGTAGGCGCGCCGCGGGGCGTCGGAGTACAGGGACTCCGCCCAGGCCGGCGCGTACTCGTTCGTCGTGTGCACCGCGTCGAGCGCGGTGTGCGCGAGCAGCAGCCGGCTGCCGAGGCCGACCGGCGAGCCGCCGTGGTCCTCGCAGTAGCAGTCGTCGACCGCGTTCTCCGCGACCATCAGCCGGGCCGCGGCCATCAGGTGCTCGACGGTCGGCGCGTCCGGGTGGCAGGCGACCATGTAGCGCCCGGTGGAGAAGCCGTCGAACTGGTCCTCCCACTCCGGAGGGTAGACCTCGGCCTCGTCGACCGCCCACGTCTTGATGCGCCGGCTGAGCTCCTCGACCCGGGCCGGGTCCGGCTCCGCGATCGGGTGGTAGTAGAGGCCGGGGATCGGGGTGCCGGCCACCGGGGCGGCGGGCTCCGGAGCGCCGGGCGCCGGGGCCTCGGCGACCGGTGCGGGCGCCGGCACCTGCACCGGCTCCACCACCGACCCCACCACCGGCTCCGCGCGGCGGGCGAGGGAGAGGCTCGACGTGCCCAGACCAGTGGGTCCGCCCGGGATCCGCCCTGGTTCCGGACGGGTCACCGTGGTGGTGGTGGCGGCCACGGCCGGGGCCGCGGCCTCCGGCCCGGTCGCCGTCCCGGTGGGGGGAAACAGGGCGGCCGGCGGGCCGGGCAGGGCGGGCAGGCTCGGCTGCCCAGGGGAAAGCCCGGGGACGGGCATCCGTGTCTCCTTGCTGGGATGGATGGGGGCCCGGCCCGGACGGGTCCGGGCCGGAGCGGGCCTGCGAACCCTCCGCGCTAGTTGCGGCGGGCGATCTGCACGTTCTCGAGGACGCCGAGCGCGTCGGGGACGAGGACGGCGGCGGAGTAGTAGGTGGTGACCAGGTACGAGATGATCGCCTGCTCGCTGATGCCCATGAAGCGCACGGACAGGCCGGGCTCGAACTCGTCGGGCAGTCCGGTCTGGTGCAGACCGATGACGCCCTGGTTGTCCTCGCCCGTACGCATGGCGATGATCGAGCTGGTCTGCTCCTTGCTGATCGGGATCTTGTTGCAGGGCAGGATCGGCACCCCGCGCCAGGCCGGGACGTTCTGGCCGCCGACGTCGACGTGGGTCGGGTAGAGGCCCCGGGAGTTGAACTCGCGTCCGATCGCCACGATCGTCTTCGGGTGGGCGAAGAGGAACTTCGTGCCGCGGCGGCGACCGATCAGCTCGTCCAGGTCGTCCGGGGTCGGCGCGCCGGAGTGCGGCTGGATGCGCTGCTTGAAGTCGGCGTTGTGCAGCAGACCGAACTCGGGGTTGTTGATGAGCTCGTGCTCCTGGCGCTCGCGCAGCGCCTCGATGGTGAGCCGGAGCTGTTCCTCGGTCTGGTTCATCGGGCCGTTGTAGAGGTCGGCGACCCGGGTGTGGACCTTGAGGACGGTCTGGGCGACGGAGAGCTCGTACTCGCGCGGCTTGAGCTCGTAGTCGACGAACGCGCCGGGCAGGGTGGCCTCGCCGACGTGGCCGGCGGACATGGCGATCTCGGCCTCGCCGTGCTTGTTCTGCCGCTGCTCGGGCAGCGAGCTGAACGCCTCGATGTGGGCGCGCAGGCTGGGCGCCTGGCCCTTGACCGCGTCGAAGTCGGCCCGGGAGAGGGTGAGCAGGGTGCCGGGGGTCTCGGCGGTGGCGGTGTAGTCCCAGGTGGCGTCGGCGTCGAGGAGGGCGTTCTCGCCGAACCGGTCGCCGTCGGCGAGGGTCGCCACGGAGACCTCGTCGCCGTACTTGCCGACGGAGGTCTGGTTGATCCGGCCGTGCGCGATGAGGTGGATCTGGTCGGCGGAGTTGCCGCGCTCGACGATGACCTCGCCGGCGCGGAAGTCGCGCTGGACGCAGCGGCCGGCGAGGGCGGTGAGCACCTCGTCGTCGTCGAAGCCGCGCAGCAGGGCCAGTTCGCCGAGTTCGCGGGGGATCACCCGGACGGTGGCGCCGTCCTGGACGAACTCGATCACCCCGTCGCCCACGGTGTAGCTGAGTCGGCGGTTCACCCGGTAGGCGCCGCCCTTCGTCTCCACCCAGGGGAGCATGCGGAGCAGCCACCGGGAGGTGATCTCCTGCATCTGCGGGGCGGACTTGGTGGTGGTGGCGAGGTTCCGGGCAGCCGCGGTGCTCAGGCTGGACTGCGGCCGCGACGGCTCCAGCTGAGTGTCCGGGCCGGTCTCAACGGTCATGGGGCGAGCGCTCCTTGAAAGAGGAAAAGCGGAAAAACCGACACAATCTCTGGGATTCCCGCTCAATCACTGGGAATCCGTCCAGATCCCGGGGAACAGTAACCGCCCTCGCTCCCCGATCACGGCACGAGACCGGGGGCATTACCTCTATGCAGTGATCTTGCGGCGCCCGGGGTTTATTCGTGCGATCCATGACATTCGAGCCACCCGGTCCTACGAGCGCCCGGCGCACGCTCCCTTGGTGCGCGCCCCCGTCAACTCCTGCCGCAACAGGCGAACATGAGGTGCCATCAGCGCGAGAAGCGTGCGAGCTCCGGGGCATGACGGAGGGCGCGCCCGCCGGTCGAGTGCCTCGGGCGTCGGCGGGCGCGCAGGTTTCCGGCCAGGAACGGGCCGTTTCGGGGCACGGCAGGTGGCGGCAGCGGCTCAGGCCGAGCCGAAGAGCAGCCCGAGGGCCACGTCGCGGTAGTGCCGGATGTGATGGAGCGAGCAGTCTGCGGCGGCGTCGGCGTCGGCCGCGGCGATCGCCTCGTACAGCGCGCGGTGTTCGGCCCAGAGCGGGCCCGGGTCGTCGATCTGCTGGAAGAGCCAGCGCAGCCGGCCCTCCAGGGACTCCAGGGCGGTGGCGAGCATGTCGTTGCCCGCGAGTTCCACGATGCGGTGGTGGAAGGCGGCGTTGGCGCGCGAGACCCGCTCGGGCCGGCCGGCCAGGGTGGCGCGGCGCGCGTCCTCCAGCAGTGCGCGGAGTCCTTCGAGTTGAGTGTCGGTGCGGCGCTCGGCGGCGCGCCGGACGGCGAGCACCTCCAGGGCCTCGCGCAGGTCGAAGAGGTTCTCCACGTCCTGCCGGGAGAGCTCGCGGACCACGATCCGGCGCGGCGAGAGGGCCTGCAGGAAGCCCTCGCCGAGCAGGATGCGGATGGCCTCGCGCACGGGGACGCGGGAGACGCCGAACTCCTCCGCCACATCGCGCTCGACGAGCCGGTCGCCCGGGCGCAGCCGCCCGTCGATGATCCGGTCGCGCAGCTCCTCGCAGACCTGGTCGCGCAGCCAGCCGCCGCCGCTGACGGCCGGCACCTCACCCTTGACCGCTTCGGTACCGGTCACGTTCCCCCCTCGCACCCGCACGCCCCTCCCATCTCGAAGTCATTACGGTATACCAAACGCTTGACGACCCCCGGGCACGCTGCTTTGGTATACCAAAACGCGGAGCGGGCCCCTCCGCACGTCTGACGTCTCACCCTGTGCGATCCGCGAATCGAGGGTTTGTCCGTGAGTACCCCATCGGTCGGCAAGACCGTCCCCCAGGCATCGGCCGCCACGGCCGGCGCCCGCCCCAGCCGCGTCCGCTGGACCATGTTCGTCCTGCTGCTCGGCGTCGTCGCGCTCAACTACGTCGACCGCGGCTCCGTCTCCGTCGCCCTCCCTCTGATCACCAAGGACCTGGGCCTCTCCAAGGAGACCACCGGCTTCGTCCTCAGCGCCTTCTTCTGGACCTACGCGCTGATGCAGATCCCCGGCGGCTGGCTCGCCGACCGCTTCGGCCCCCGCCGGATGGTCTCCGGCGCCTGTGTCGGCTGGGGCGTGGCCCAGGCCCTCACCGCCGCCGCCACCGGCGCCGGCTCACTGCTCGGCTTCCGCCTGCTGCTCGGCGCCGTCGAGGCCCCGGTCATGCCGGCCGGCGGCAAGCTCAACGCCCAGTGGCTGCCGGCCGCGGAGCGCGGCCGCGGCGCGGTGCTGCTCGACGGCGGCGCCCCGCTCGGCGCCGCGCTCGGCGGCATCATCATCTCCGCGCTCATCGCCTGGACCGGCAGCTGGCGCGTCAGCTTCGTCATCGCCGGCGTGCTGACCGTCCTCATCGGCCTGTACGCCGCCTGGTACGTGCGCGACACCCCGCGCGAGCACCCGGGCGTGAACGACGCCGAGGCCGCGTACATCGAGGGCGCGCACGCCGCGGAGGACGCGGACGGCCCGGCCGACGAGCGCACAGGCCTGCGCCCGTACCTCAGGCACCGCTCGTTCTGGGCGATGTGCCTGGGCTGGATGGGCTTCAACGGCGTCTTCTACGGACTGCTCACCTGGGGCCCGCTGTACCTGTCCGAGACCAAGGGCTTCGACATCAAGACCATCGGCTGGTCGACCCTGGTCATCTTCGGCGCCGGCTTCGTCGGCGAGCTCACCGGCGGCTGGATCTCCGACCGGCGCAAGGCCGCCGGCGCGGGCGCCAACGCCGTGCTGCGCACGATGATGGGCGTCGCGGGCGTGGCCGTCGTCGCCGGACTGCTCGGCGTGGTCCTCGTACCGGACCCGACGACCGCCGTCACGCTGCTCTCCGTCGTCATGTTCTTCCTGCGCTGGGCCGGCCTCTACTGGTCCCTGCCGTCGATCCTGGCCGGCCGCGCCAACGCGGGCGTCGTCGGCGGCGCCATGAACCTCTCCGGCAACATCGCCGGCATCGTCACCCCGATCGCGGTCGGCTACATCGTCGGCGGCACCGGCTCGTACACCTGGGCGCTGCTCTACTTCGTCGGCGCGGGTGTCCTCTTCACCGTCTCGTCCCTCGTCATCGACTACAGCAGGAGGCTCGCCGTCCGATGATCCGTATCGGCATGCTCACCCCGTCCTCCAACACCTGTCTGGAGCCGGTCACCTACCGCCTCCTCGACGGCGTCCGGGACCTCGCGAGCGCCCACTTCGCGCGGGTCCCGGTCACCCGGATCGCCCTCGACGGCGGCTCCGACGCCCAGTTCGCCTCCGCACCGATGCTCGCCGCGGCGAGGCAGCTCGCCGACGCGCGGGTCGACGTCATCGCCTGGAACGGCACCTCCGGCTCCTGGCTCGGCATCGACCACGACCGGGCGCTGGCCGCCGCGATCACCGCCGGGACCGGCATCCCCGCCACCACCTCCACGCTCGCGCTGCTCGACGCCTGCGCCGCCTACGGGGTGACCCGGCTCGGCCTCGCCGTCCCGTACACCCGGGACGTCGCCGAGCGGATCGTCACCACCTACGCGGCCGAGGGCCTCGACTGCACGCTCGCCGAGCCCTTCGGCGTCGCCGACAACGAGGCGTTCGCGCGGATCCCGGAGCCCGACGTGGCCCGGCAGATCGAAGAGGCGGGTGCCGGAGACGCGCACGCGGTGGCCGTCGTCTGCACCAACGTGTACGGCGCGGGCGCGGCCCCCGGCCTCGAAGCCGCACTCGGTATACCGGTCTTCGACAGCGTCTCCGCGACGCTCTGGAAGGCGCTCGACCTGGCCGGCGCGCATCCCGCCCTCGACGGCCACGGCGAGCTGCTGCGCTCCGGCAGCCTGCGGGCCGGCTTCCAGCGGGCACTCACCGAACTGCGCGAGGCCATCGGCGCCGACCGGACCACGCTCCGGCTCGACCTGCCCGCGCACGGACTGCACGTGGACCTCACCGCGGGCGAGGCGCTCGGCCCGGGCGTCCGCTCCATCCGCCGCGACGCCGGGCTCGACCAGCGCCGGCTCAACACGGTCGAGTGGCTGGAGGAGCACCGGATCCCGCTGGTCCAGCCGCACTTCCGCGGCGACCCGAGGCCGCCCCAGGCGCTGATCGACGTGTACGGCGTGCGCGCCCAGCTGCTCTCCCCCGTCGTCCGGGGCGCGGACATGAGGGGCTGGATCTCCGCGCACAGCCTCACCGAGCGGGAGTGGGACGCGGCCGACCAGGCGGTCATGGCCGCCGCGATCGACCGCGTGCACCAGCTGCTCGACACCTACGGAAAGGCACACTGAGCATGACTGCGAAGGACATCAGGATCGCCCTCGGTGTCGACGTCGACGCCGTCGCCGGCTGGCTCGGCAGCTACGGCGGCGAGGACTCCCCCAACGACATCCAGCGCGGTGTCTTCGCGGGCGAGATCGGCACCCCGCGGCTGCTCCGGCTCTTCGACCGGTACGGGATCCGGACCAGCTGGTTCATCCCCGGCCACTCCATCGAGACCTTCCCCGAGCAGACCCGGATGGTGGTCGAGGCGGGCCACGAGGTCGGCGCGCACGGCTACTCGCACGAGAACCCGATCGCGATGAGCCCGCAGCAGGAGGAGGACGTCCTCGCCCGCTCGGTCGAGCTGATCGAGGAGTACACCGGCCGCAGGCCGCGTGGCTACGTGGCGCCGTGGTGGGAGATGTCGCCGCACACCGCGGCCCTGCTGCACAAGTACGGCTTCTCCTACGACCACAGCCAGAACTACCGCGACTTCACCCCCTTCTACGCCCGGGTCGGCGACAGCTGGACCAAGATCGACTACTCGAAGGAGGCCAAGGACTGGATGAAGCCGCTGGTCCACGGCCACGAGGTCGACCTGGTGGAGTTCTGCGGCAACTGGTACGTGGACGACCTGCCGCCCATGATGTTCAACAAGCACGCCCACAACAGCCACGGCTACGTCAGCCCGCGGGCCCTGGAGCAGGACTGGCGCGACCAGTTCGACTGGGTGTACCGGGAGCTGGACTACGCGGTCGTCCCGGTGACCCTGCACCCCGACGTCAGCGGCCGGCCGCAGGTGCTGCTGATGCTGGAACGATTCATCGAGTACGTCTCCGGGCACGCCGGCGTCAGCTTCTGCACCCTGGAGGACGCGGCCGACGACTTCCGCCGCCGCTTCCCGTTCGACCGCACGGAGCGTCCGGCCGACATGCGCTGACCCTCCCGTGGGTAGGCGGCCCGGGACCGGGCCGCCAGGCCCATGGAAAGGAGCGACATGAGCGACGAGGCTTCCGGGGAGCGGGCGTTGTCGGCGGCGCGGCTGTTCGACGGGCTCGGGGCGGAGTACGAGAAGGCGTTCGGGACGCTGCCCGAGCAGCTGGCCGCGGTCGACTGGCTCACCGCCCGCCTCCCCGCCGGCTCGCGGGTCCTCGACGTCGGCAGCGGCACCGGCCGCCCGGTCGCCGGCCTGCTGACCCGGGCCGGGCACCAGGTCACCGGCATCGACGTGTCGGGGACGATGGTGGAGCTGGCCCGGCAGCAGGTCCCGGGGGCGCGCTTCGAGCAGTGCGACGTACGGGACTTCGAGGCCCCGGCGGGCTCCTTCGCGGCCGTCTGTGCCTTCTTCCCGCTCCTGATGATGACCCGCGCCGAGGCCGTCGCCGCCCTGCGCCGGATGACGTCCTGGCTCGCCCCCGGCGGCTTCCTCGTGAGCGCCACCGTCCCGGCGGACATCGAGGACCTGGAGATCGTCTGGATGGGCCGGCGGGTCCGCGTCTCCAGCTTCGCGGCCGAGGAGTACGTGCGCCTGCTCCGCGAGGAATGCGGGCTGCACGTCCTCCACCAGGCGGTTTCCGTCTTCCGCCCCGACGCTCCCGAGGCCGGTCCGGAGGAGCACCTGTTCTGCTACGCGCGACGGCCGGCCGAGGGCGCCGACGAGAGTGCGGGGTCGGGACGATGAGGCGCCCGGGTCTGATGTAATCGTCACCGGACGGCTCCCGTAGGTGGGGCCACCGGCGGGGGGAACGTTGGAAGAGCTGACCGCGACCGACCCGAAGCGGGTGGGGCGCTATCGGATCCTCGCGCGCCTCGGCGCGGGCGGCATGGGCCGGGTGTATCTCGGTCGTTCCACCAGCGGCCGGATGGTCGCTGTCAAGGTGGTGCGCGCCGAACTCGCCGAGGACACCGAGTTCCGCCGCCGGTTCGCCCGTGAGGTGGCGGCGGCCCGGCGCGTGACCGGCTTCTTCACCGCGGC
Organism: Streptomyces sp. NPDC003943; assembly: GCF_053605265.1. Taxonomy (NCBI): domain Bacteria; kingdom Bacillati; phylum Actinomycetota; class Actinomycetes; order Kitasatosporales; family Streptomycetaceae; genus Streptomyces; species Streptomyces sp. NPDC003943. The sequence goes on from NZ_JBSGIW010000021.1 coordinate 49,000, forward strand.
CGTCGTCGACGCCGACCCCGAGGGCGATCCCGCCTGGCTCGCCACCGCGTACGTCCCCGGTCTGCCGCTCGACGCGGCGGTCCACGCCCACGGGGCCTGGCCCCGGCGCTCGTTGCTCTACCTGGGCGCCGGTCTGGCCAAGGCCCTGGAGGCGATCCACGGCACCGGTCTCGTCCACCGTGACCTGAAGCCGTCGAACGTGCTGCTCGCGGGCGACGGTCCGCGCGTGATCGACTTCGGCATCTCCCTCGCCACGGAGACGAGCGCCCTCACCCAGACCGGCATGGTGATCGGCACCCCCGGCTACATGTCACCGGAACAGGTGACGGGCCGTCAGGTCGGCCCGGCCAGCGACGTCTTCTCGCTCGGCGCGGTCCTCGCGTTCGCGGGCACCGGGTCACCGCCCTTCGGGATCGGCGCGCCGCACTCGGTGAACTTCCGTGCCGTGTACGAGGATCCGGACCTCTCACGGCTGCCCGCGGACGCGGACTTCGTCGCCCGCTGCCTGGCCAAGGAGCCGGAACAGCGGCCGACGGTCACGGAGTTGCTCGCCGAGTTCGCGCGCCTCCTCGGCGAGACGGGCCAGCAGACCTACGACGCCGGACTGCCGAAGGAGACCGACTGGCTGCCCGAGCGGGTGGCGAGCGCGCTCACCGGCCGGAACGCTCCCGAACCGGCTGCCCCGCCCGCGCCGGCGCCCACGCCTCCCGACCCCAGGGACGCCCTGGCCAAGTGGCCTGCGCCCTCCTCGGCCCGGATCCAGGATGCCGCGGGCCCGGATGCCTCTGCCCCGGAGTCGCCCGCGACTCCGGCCCCCGCCGTGGCGGCGCCCACGCCCGCGCCCGCGCCGGTCGTACCGGCCACACCACCGCCGTCCCCGGCCCCAGCCCCGTCCGCGCTCCCGGCCCCGGCCCCGGCCCCGGCCCCGGCCCCCGCGGTCGTACCGGCCACGCCGCCGATGCCGGAGCACGCGCCGGCGCTGCCGAACGGTGAGCCTCCGCTCGTCTCCTCCGCCTCCTGGCCGCCCGCCTCGCCCGTCACCACCCCGGCCTCCCCCGCCACGCGCGGGACCGGCCGGGCCAGGACCCGCCGTATCGTGGCGATCGCCGTCGCGGCGGCCCTCGTGGTCGGCGGCGGTGTCACCACGGCCGTCCTGATGAGCCGGCACAAGGGGCAGGGCGACGACAACAAGGCCACGGGCGGTGGTTCGAGCTCCTCGCGCGGCTCCGCCACCGGCTTCGACGCGGCGGTCGGCAACGTGGTCAACCCCTCCGGCAAGAAGGGCGGCACGCTGCGGCTGAGCAGCGGCTCCGACGCCGACTCCTGGGATCCGGGCCGCTCCTACTACGGCTGGGTCTGGAACTTCCAGCGTCTCTACGCCCGTACGCTCCTCACCTACGCCGGCAAGCCGGGGCAGGCGGGCACCGAGCTCGTCCCGGACCTGGCCGACGCCGCGCCCCAGGTGTCGGCCGACGGCAAGACGTACACCGTGCGTCTGAGGTCCGGCCTCACCTTCGAGGACGGCACGCCGATCACCTCGAAGGACGTGAAGTACGCCATCGAGCGGATCTTCGCGCAGGACGTCGTGAGCGGCGGCCCGATCGATCTGGTCGACGCGCTGGACCAGGGCCAGAAGTACCGCGGCCCGTACCAGGACAGGTCCGCCGAGGGGCTGCGCTCGGTCACCACCCCCGACGAGCTCACGCTCGTCTTCCGCCTCGCGAAGCCGGACTCGCGCTTCCCGTACCTGCTGGCTTCCGGCGTCACCAGCCCGGTGCCGGAGGCCCACGACACCGGCGCCCGGTACGCCGAGAAGCCGTTCTCCTCGGGGCCGTACAAGTTCGCGTCGTACACGCCGGGGCGGTCCCTGGTCCTGGTGCGCAACGACAAGTGGAGCCAGGCCACCGATCCGCTGCGCAAGGCGCTGCCGGACCGGATCGAACTGAACATCACCACGGACCAGGACAGCGTGACCACCGCACTGCTCAACGGCACGGTCGACCTCGACGCGCAGCAGGCCGGCCTGTCGGCGGCGGCCAGGTCACGGGTACTGCAGGACGGCAAGCTGAGGGCCCAGGCGGACGCCCCCTTCAACGGCCGTCTCTCCCTGGTCGCGCTCGTCTCCACGGTCGCGCCGTTCGACAACGTGCACTGCCGCAAGGCCCTGCTGTACGCGGCCGACACCACCGCCCTGCAGACCGCCCGGGGCGGCCCGACCGCCGGGGTCCCGTACGGGAATCTGCTGGCCCCGACCCTTCCGGGCGCCGACACCTACGACCCGTTCGGCCTGACCGCCGGAAAGCCGCAGCCCGCCAAGGCGAAGGAGGAACTGGCGGCCTGCGGCCATGGCGACGGATTCACCACGAAGCTCCTTGCCAAGAGCGACAGGCCCCAGGACATCGCGGTGGCCACGGCCCTGCAGAGCGCGCTCAGGTCCGTGGGCATCAGCGTGCAGATCGAGCAGAGGCCTTTCAGCGACTTCTTCGAGGTCGCCGGCTCCCCCAGCACCCTGAAGAACAAGGGATACGGCCTGCTGATCAGCAACTGGAGCGCTGACGACCCGTTCGGAGCGACCTTCCTCCAGCCCCTCGCCGACGGACGCCGGATCACCCCGAACAGCAACATCAACTACGCCCAGGTCAACGACCCCGGTCTCAACACCCTGTTCGACCAGGCGACCGCCGCCGGTGACGCCGGCCGGGCGAGCGAGATCTACCAGCAGATCAACCACAAGCTCACCGACGGCGCCTACTACCTGCCGGTCACCGCCGGCAAGACGCTGAACTACCGCAGCCCCCGGCTCACCAACGTGTACGTCAACCAGACGTACGGCATGGTCGACTTCCAGGCCCTCGGGGTCGGCTCCTAGGGCCTGTCCGTCGGGTCAGGAACAGGGGCACCCAGCCAGGCCGCCACGAGGCGCTTTGAAGTTCAGCTCCCGGGCTTCTTGGTCAGCGATGCCAGGACCGTACCGTCCGACGCCCGTATGACGATCGTGCCCCCCGGCCCGACCGCCGGGCCGGAACGGCCGCCGGTCGCGTGGAACGCGACCCAGCCGGGGGTGCCCGGCAGGGTGACGATGCGGGCGTCCAGGGTCCTGCCGTCGGCTGAGACGGTGACCCGGGCCGGGGCCCCGGGGCGCCGGCGCTCGCCCTGGTCGCGGCGGTCCTGCCGGCCCGGTCGGCCCTGCGCGGTCCGCTGACGGGCGCCCGCTGACCGGGCGGGCCGGGGGCCGGTGCCCGGCTCAGTGCACGTCGGCCCCCTCCCTGGTCTCGTCGGCGTCGAGGAAGCCGCCGGACTGGTGCTGCCACAGCTTGGCGTAGGCGCCGTCCGCGCCGAGCAGCTCCTGGTGGGTGCCCTGTTCGACGATCCGGCCCCGGTCGAGGACCACGAGCTGGTCCATGCCGGCGACGGTGCTCAGCCGGTGCGCCACCACCAGCGCCGTGCGGCCCTCCATCAGCCGCCACAGCGCGTCCTGGACGAGGATCTCGCTCTCCGAGTCCAAGGCGCTGGTGGCCTCGTCGAGCAGCAGGATCGGCGCGTCGCGCAGGATCGCCCGGGCGAGTGCGACCCGCTGCCGCTGGCCGCCGGAGAGCTTCACGCCGCGCTCCCCCACCATGGTGTCGAAGCCGTCCGGCAGCGCGTCCGCGAACTCGGTGACGTGTGCCGCCTCGGCCGCGCGCCGGATGTCGGCTTCGGTGGCGTCCGGCCGGGCGAAGGCGATGTTCTCCCGCAGGGTGCGGTGGAACATCGCCGGTTCCTGCGGCACGTACGCGATGAGGCCGCGCAGGTCGGACTGGGTCATCCTGCTGATGTCCTGGCCGCCGACGAGGATCCGGCCGGCGTCGACGTCGGTCATGCGCAGCAACAGCCGGGTGAGCGTGGTCTTGCCGCCGCCGGACCGGCCGACGAGGCCGATCTTCGTACCGGCGGGCACGTCCAGGTCGAGGCCCTCGAACAGCGGCTTGCCGCCGCCGTGCGCGAAGCCCACCTTCTCGAAGCGGACGTCCCCGGCGCGCGAGCGCAGCGGCTCGGGCGGCTCCGGGTCGAGCACGCTCGGCGGCTCCAGGAGCAGTTCGGTGAACTGCGCCGCCTCCGTCATCGAGCTCTCCAGACGGCGGTAGATCTGGTTGAACTCGAACATGATGCGGGTCGCGTTGCTGTAGTAGGTGAAGGCGACGACGACCGCCTCCACGCCGTGGTCACCGGCGCCGAGCGCGAGGGCCAGGACCAGGCCGAGGACGTTGGTGAGCACGGACATCGGTGCGACGAGCGTGTCGATGCGCAGGTTTCCGTAGTCCCAGGAGCGCAGGGTGACCTTCCGCGCCTCGGCGAGGCGGGAGCGGTTCTCGGTGGCCTCGCGCGGTTCGGCGGCGAAGGCCCGTACCGTGTCCATGTTGCCCAGGCTGTCGGCGACATGTCCGGACACCCGGGCGATGGCCGCCTCCCGCAGGGCGACGAGGGCCTGGCGGCGGCGGATCAGCGGGGTCACGCCGAAGGCGGTGACGAGGATCATCGCCAACAGGCCGACGACGAGCAGCGGTTCGTACGTCCACAGCACCACGGAGGCGAAGCCGAGGGGCACGAAGCTGCCGAGGACGTTGAAGGTGAGGGTGTCGACGAAGTCCTCGAAGCACTTGCCGAAGCCGATGACCCGCTTGGTGAGCGAGCCGGCGAAGTTGTCGTGGAAGAACGCGGCGTCCTTGGCGAAGAGTTCGTCCATCCCGACGACGGTGAGGTGCTCGATGCCGAGCGCGTCGACGCGGTTCAGGCAGTGCAGTCCGACGCGCCACAGCGCCTCGGAGAAGAGCAGCACGCCGCCGATCCCGAGGACGTACGGCAGCATGGCGCCGGTCCAGCCCCCGTCGCTCACGCCGCCCGCCGCGCCGCCCGCCGCGCCGTCGGCGATCCGCGCGACGAGCTTGGCGACGATCAGTGGCGCGATGTAGGCGATGCCGATGTTGCCCAGCGCCGGGAGCAGCATCGCGGGCACGGTCATGCGACGGAGCCTGGCCAGCTCGCGTCCGTAGTAGCGGAGGGCGAGCAGTACCGGGCCTTTGCCCGGTGTACTGCCGCTCGATTCAGACAATCCCATCACAACCCTGTTTTGTCGGACCGACTGGACAGGGTCCGCAGTGTCCCGCGACGGCAGCCGCGCGGTCCAAGCGTTTTTCGCCCGGCGGGCGGACGGACGCCGCTAACCGGCCAGAACGGCGGGAGTGGGCCCGTCGGGCCGTACGGTGAGGCCGTAGGCGGCGCGTGCGGGGACCGCCCGGAAGCGCGGGGCGTGCGCCGGGAGCAGGAGTTCGAGGAGCGCGACGGACTCGCGGAGGGCGAACTGCAGGCCCAGACAGGCGCGGGGCCCGACGCCGAACGGGAAGTAGCTCCCGGGGTGGGCGGGCCGCCGGCCCGGTGTGGTGAAGCGGGTGGGGTCGAACTCCTCTGGCTTCTCCCAGAGTTCGGGGTCGCGGTGGGTGAGGTAGGGGCACACGATGACATCGGTGCCCGCCGCCACCGCGTGTCCGTCGAGGACGTCGTCCTCGGCCGCGCTGCGCGGCAGGATCCAGGCGGACGGATAGAGACGGAGGGTCTCGTGGACGAGCGCCGACACCGCCTGCTGCCGTTCGGGTGAGCCCTCGGGCCCGGCCGCGAGCGCCCGCTCGCGCTCCTCCGGGTGCCGGTCGAGGAGGAGATGCAGCCAGGTGAGGGTGGTGGCGGTGGTCTCGTGGCCGGCGAGCATCAGGGTGACGAGTTCGTCGCGGATCAGCCGGTCGGTGTACTCCGGACGGGTCTCGCCGGCCTCGACGAGTACGTGCAGGAGGCCCGGCCCTTCGGGGCCGGCGCCGCCGTCGCGGGCGGCGGCGACGGCGTGGTGCGCCACCGCGTCAATCCGCGCCAGCTCGGCGGCGACGGCCGCCCGGGCGGTGGCGCTGTCGGCGGGCAGGCTCGGCATCGCGGCCACCACCTCGGGGAGGGCGGCCAGTTCGCGTTCCGTCACGGGGTCGAGGGCGTGCCCGGTGAGCGAGCGCCAGATGGTGTCCAGGGCGAAGCGCCGCATCTCCTCGCCGACGTCGAAGACCTCCCCCGTACGGGCGTACGCGTCCCAGCGCGCCGCGGTCGTCCGGGCGGCCGCGGCGATCCGCTGCTCATACCTGCGCATCCCGCGGCCGGTGAACTGGGCCTGCAGCATGCGGCGTTGGCGCTGCCACGCCTCGCCCGTCGCGGAGAGCACCCCGTCGCCGACGAGCAGCCGGGCCCGGTGCGAGCGCTTCACGTACCGGTCGGGGCGCACGGCGAGCACCTGCCGCACCGCCTCGGCGCCGGTCACCACGACGGTGGGCCGCTCCCCGATCCGCACCCCGGCGACCCCGCCGTGTGCGTCGCGCGCCTGGGCGAAGAGGTCGACGAGCTCTCCACCTCCGGCCCGCCACCGCTCGACGGCGGCGGCATCGAGTTCGGGCACTGCTACGGCCACGGGCTTCTCCTGACTCGGCGGGACCGGTGCATCACGCACTGTAGGAGAGCGGCCACGCGAGGCGACACCCCGCCTCTTCGGCCCGGTCAGCGGCCGCCGAGGGGCCCGCCGAGGGGCTCGCCGAGGGGCCAGGACTCGATGTCGCGGTAGCGGATGGGCGCGGGGCCGCGGCCGAAGTTGCTGCCGACGAGGTGCAGGCGCTCGGTGCGCCAGGTACGGCCGGTGAAGCCTCCGAGGCCGGCGGCGACCGCGGCCACGGAGGCCGTGTCGCCGCGGCGGGCCCGGGCCAGGGTGAGGTGCGGGCGCAGCGGGCGGTCCTCGAAGGGGATGCCGCACGCCTTCACGACGGCGCGGACGTCAGCGGCGAGGAGGTGCAGCCCTTCCAGGTCGCCGGCGATGCCGCTCCACAGCACCCGTTCGTCGAAGTGGCCGCCGCCGCGCAGCGTCAGTTCCAGCGGCCGGCGCGCGGCGGCGAGTTCCGCGAGCGCGGGTCGCAGCGGCGGGACGGCCGCGGCGGGGAGCTCGCCGAGGAAGGCCAGGGTGATGTGCCAGTCCTCGATGCGGTTCTGCCGCAGGGTCGGGTACGCCTCGTAGGCGGGCCGCAGCTCGCGGGCCAGCTCCTCCTTGGCTTCGTCGGGCGGCGCCAGGGCGATGAACACCCGGACGGTCGCGCTCCGGGAGTCCTGGGGTTCCTGATCCTGAGGCTCCTGCGACACCTGCGACATCTGCGATCCTTGCGGCTCCTGCGGCCCCTGAGGTTGATCCTTCACGCAGGACTTCGTACCTCTTTTCGTACCGCCCGGTCCATTCGGGGGGCCGGGCGGCACGGAAGAGGAACGGTCAGTAGGCGCCGAAGACGTTGTCGATGGAGCCGTACTTGGCGGCGGCGTAGTTGCAGGCCGCGGCGATGTTGGCGACCGGGTCGTAGACGTCGTCGGCGGTGCCGGCCACGTGGTACGCCTGGAAGGTGGGGTCGATCACCTGGAGCAGGCCCTTGGACGGGGTGCCGGCGACCGCGTTGGAGTCCCAGTTGTTGATGGCCTGCGGGTTGCCCGAGGACTCGCGCATGATGTTGCGGTAGATGCCGTCGTAGCTGCCGGGGATGCCGTTGCGGGCCATGACGTCGAGGGCCTCGCGGATCCAACCGTCGAGGTTGTTCGCGTACGTGCCGGAGCCGGCGGTCTTGGCGGTCTTGGCGGTCGTGGCCGCGGCCGGGACGGACGCCTGGACCACGGTGCCCGCCGCGCTCGCGCTCGCGCCGGTGAAGCGCGGGGCCGCCGGGGCCTGCCGGGACGTCGGGTCGACGGTCAGCTTCAGCCCGGGCCGGATGAGCCGGGGGTCGTGGCCGATGGCCCGGCGGTTGTCCTGGTAGATCTTCTTCCAGCCGCCCCGGACCGAGTACTTCTCGGCGATCCCGGAAAGCGAGTCACCGGCGACGACGGAATACCGGACCGGACCGGCCTGCACGGCCTTCCGTACGGCCGTCTGCGCCACGGCCTTTTCGACTGCGACGGTCTGGGCCGCGTGCGGCTCGGCCGCCACGGCGCCGGTCGCCCCGGCCAGCGGCAGGGCGAGTGCGGCGCTGCCGGTGAGGCCGGCGACGGCGAGGGAGCGAGCGAGCGGGGTGCGCTTGGGGCGTCGGTGCTTCCCGTGTCCACGCATGGCGAATTCCTCTCCTCCGCCTGCGAGGTGAGCTGTCGGGTTCGGGCAGGAGATGCCCGGCCGTGGCGCGCACGGCTTCACCCCTAGCCGTCCCGGGATCCCGGGACCGGCGGCAAACCTGGGTCCCCCGCTCCTGCCGGGCGAGTGTGGTGAGTGCGGTTTCCGGGCGGTGGCAGGATTCGGCGTTTCCGTCCGGTTGCGGCGTGACCGTATGCGAAAACAAACGACGAAAACAAGACGGAATTAGCGCACCGGAAATGACCTTTCCCGGAAACACAAAAGGATCATTCCGCTTACCTGGACCCGATTCCCCAACCCTTTTCGGGAGGTGCGGACTTGACGCCGCGCCAGCATCGGCCGAGCCGGGCGGACCGTGACCCGAATCACCCGCACCGACCGCGCCCCGCCTTATCTACTAAATGCACTCATGAGGCACCTCATCCGCATTTCTCCATTTGAATAGAATGGGTAAATATAGTCCGATTTGCCCGGCGTGATTCGGGGTAGCCGTGGAGTCGAGGAGGGCCCATGAACAGCACCCATGACGACGGCACCGGCACCGGCACCGGCACCGGCCCCGAGTCGTACGACGCCACCCCCTTCCTGCCGGCGCGCGGCGGCATCCCCGCGCACCGGCGTGCCGCGGCGGACTGCCGGGGCTGCCCGCTGCACGAGAACACGACCGGCACGGTCTTCGGGCGCGGCGACGCGCACGCGCGGCTGATGCTGGTCGGCGAACAGCCCGGCGACCAGGAGGACCGGGAGGGCGAGCCGTTCGTCGGGCCGGCGGGCCGGCTGCTGTCGCGGGCGCTGCGCGAGGCGGGCATCGACGAGGACGGGGTGTACCTCACGAACGCGGTCAAGCACTTCAAGTTCACCCAGGACGAGACCCGCAAGCGCCGCATCCACAAGACGCCGACCCTGCGCGAGACCCTCGCCTGCCGCCCCTGGCTGCGCGCCGAGCTCCGGCTGGTCTCGCCCGAGCTCGTGGTCACGCTGGGCGCGACGGCCGGCCGCGCCCTGCTCGGGCCGTCGTTCCGGGTCGGCACCGACCGCGGCGTACCCCGGCCGCTGCCGGACGGGGAGAGCGGGGACCTGCGGGTGCTCGCGACCGTCCATCCGTCCGCCATCCTGCGGGCGCGGAGCGGCGGGGACCGCGAGGAGATGTACGCGGGCCTGGTCGCCGACCTGCGGACCGCCGCCGACGCCCTGTGACCGCCGGACCGCCGGACCGCCGGACCGCCGGGAGAGGTTGAAGGGGTTACGGGCACCAGGGGCGGGTAGCCGCGCAGCCAAGCGCTACCGAACGTGTCACCGAAGGAGGCGCGTCATGATCGCCCTGCTCCTCGTCCTGCTGGTTCTCCTGCTGCTCTTCGGCGTGGGATTCGCCGCCCACGTGCTGTGGTGGATCGCTCTGGCCCTGCTCGTCGTCTGGCTGCTGGGCTTCCTGGTGCGCAGCTCGGGCTCCCGCTGGTACCGCTGGTGAGGCGGCACCGCCCCGGGTCCCCGCGTCGTGCGCGTGAGGAGCGGCCATGACGCGCAGCTCCGACGTCGTCACGTTCCTGGAGGGACTCGCCGTGCGGCTGAACGTGCGGCGCCAGTCGCTGTCGTTCGCGGGACGCACCGTGGTCGTCACCGGCGCGAGCGCCGGTGTGGGGCGGGCGACCGCGCGTGCGTTCGGGGCGGCGGGCGCGCGGGTGGCGCTGCTCGCCCGGGGCCGGGTGGGGCTCGACGCGGCGGCCGACGAGGTCGAGCGGGCCGGCGGTGAGGCCCTCGTCGTGCCGGTGGACATGTCCGTGCCGGAGCAGGTGGAGCAGGCGGCGGAGCGCGTGGAGAGTAGGCTCGGCCCCGTGGACGTCTGGGTGAATTCCGCCTTCGCCTCCGTGTTCTCCCCGTTCCTCGAGGTCGGCCCGGAGGAGTACGAGCGGGTGACGGCGGTCACGTACCTCGGCTGTGTCAACGGCACCCGGGCGGCCCTGCGCCGCATGGTGCCCCGCGGCTCCGGCACGGTCGTCCAGGTCGGTTCGGCGCTCGGCGAGGCGTCCGTGCCGCTGCAGGCGGCCTACTGCGGGGCGAAGCACGCCGTGAACGGGTTCACCGCCTCGGTGCGTCAGGAGCTGCTGCACCGGCACAGTCCGGTGTCCGTCACCGTCGTCCAGCTGCCGGCCGTCAACACTCCGCAGTTCTCCTGGGTCCTGTCCCGGCTGCCGCGCCGGCCCCGGCCCGTGCCGCCGGTCTACCAGCCGGAGGTGGCGGCCCGGGCGGTGCTGCACGCGGCGCGCCGGCCGCGGCGCCGGGAGTACCGGGTCGGCGCCTCGACCGCCGCGGCGGTGCTCGCGCACCGGCTCGCGCCCGGTCTGCTCGACCGCTACACGGCCCGGACCGGATACGACTCCCAGCAGACCGACGAGCCGGCGCCGGCCGGCGCCCCGCACAACCTCTGGGTGCCGCTCGACGGCGACGGCGGGCGGGACCGCGGCGCCCACGGGGCCTTCGACGCCGAGGCGGCCGCGCACTCCCCGTACAGCGCGCTCGCCCGCCATCCGGCCGCGGTCGGGGCGGCGGCGGGCGCGGCCGCGGGGGCGACGGCGCTCCTCGCGCGCAGCCTGCGCGGACGGGGGCAACGGGCCGCGGCACACCGGCCCCGTACCGAGAGGCGGTGAGCCGCCGTGGGTGACTCGACGGACTTCACGGACTTCACAGACTTCGAACTGGTGGACGTCTCGTTGCACGCTGAGGAGCTGGGGACCTTCGTCGTGCCCCTGCTGGGCAACGAGGAGACGGAACCCGTCGAGCTGCCGGAGGGCGCTGTGGTGAGCGTCGGTCTCACCTTCCGGCTGGGCCGGCCGATCGACACGGTGGTCTTCGAGGACACCCGCGAGCGGGAGGGGGCGGTGCTCGGGAACACCCGGACGGTGCTCGGCGGCTTCCGGCCGGGCGGGCCGTACGAGGTGCGGCTGCCGCCCGAGCGGCTGCCGGTGGGTCGCGCGCACTGCGGGGTGTACGTGGTGACGGGCCGGTTCAGGGACGGCGACGACGACCGGGAACTGGCCGTGGAGCGGCACCGGATCCGGGTCACGCACCAGCCGGCCGCGCACAAGCGGTGGGCCGCCACGCCGACGCCCGCCGCGCCCGGCCGCGAGCTCACCAACCCGGCCGCCTGAACCGCCTTTCACGGCTTGACCGCGGGCGGCCCGCCCCCGCCGGCGCCTTGGTCCGCTGCCGGCACCTCAGTCCGGGCCGCCGTCGAGCGGCAGCCGGACCGCGTTCTCCAGCAGTAGCGCGTGGACGAACGCCTGCGGCAGGTTGCCGCGCAGCCGGCGCTGGGTCACGTCGTACTCCTCGGCGAACAGCCCGGCATGGCCGACCGCCGTGCGGGTGCGCTCGAACCAGCGGGCCGCCGCGACCGGACGGTGCTCGGCGCCGCAGGCGGCCGCAATGAGGAAACCGCAGAGGAGGAAGGCCCCCTCGTCCTCGCCGAGCGGAACGGTGTCGTCGCGGCGGAAGCGGTACACGAAACCGTCCTCGACGAGTTCGCGCTCGACGGCCCGCCGCGTCCCGGTGAGCAGGGTGTCCCCGCCCGGCCAGGACGCCAGCGGCTCGGACGCCGAGACGAGCGGACGGAGCAGGGCGGCGTCCGGGCGGGGGTCGTGGGCGGCTCGCTGCCAGCGTCCGTCGGGGTGGGCACAGCGCCGGCGGGTCTCGGCGAGGATCGTCTCCGCGAGCTCCTGCCAGCGGTCGGCGCCCGGCACGTGGATGTCCCGGGCCGCCGCGCTCAGCCCGCACACGGCGGCCAGGCGCGAGTGCGTCCACCAGGCCGGCTCCAGCTCCCACAGTCCGGCGTCCGGGCGGTGCCAGTTGGCCGCCAGGGCGGACACGGCGGTACGGGCGGCCCGGACCCCGTCCCGGTCGAGGCGGTCCTGGCGGGCCGCGGCGGCGAGGAGTTCGAGGACCTCGCCGAAGGTGTCGAGCTGGAACTGGCTTCCGGCGCGGTTGCCGACGCGGTCGGCGGCGCCCGGATAGCCGCTGAGCGGCAGCGTCCGCTCCCGCGGCACCGGGCCTCCGTCGGTGCGGTACGCGGGCCGCAGCCCGGGCCCGTCGGCGAGCACCCGCTCGACGGCGACCCGTACGGCGGCGTCCGTCAGCGGGTGCGGGCCGTGCGCGGCGACGGCGAGGCCCGCGTAGCACTGGTCGCGCAGCCAGGCGTAGCGGTAGTCGTAGTCCCGTTCGGAGCCGGCGTGTTCGGGCAGCGAGGTGGTGGCGGCGGCGACCATGGCGCCGGTACGGGGCACGGTCAGGCCGGTCAGGACCGCGTACGCCGCCCGGGCGTCGCGCGCGGCGGGAAGTCCCTTGCAGTCCGGGACGGCCTCGGCCCACCAGCGCTCGGTGCGCCGCCAGGCCCGGTCGGCGGGTTCGGGCGCGGGCAGCGGCCGGTCGGAGAGTTCCAGGACCAGGTCCCGCTCCTCGCCCTCCGGCACGGTGAGCCGCGCGGTGAGTTCGCCGTCGGCGCCGACCCGGGCCTCCGCGACGCCCCTGAGCCGCAGCCGCAGACCGTCACCGGCGGCCTCCCAGCTCCCGGCTCCGCCCGGCGCCCCCGCGTCCGCACCTGTCCCGGCGTCGGCCTGGCCTTCGGCTTCGACGCGGTGTGGCACCAGGGGCGGGGCCTCGCCGTAGCGACCGCGTGCAAGGAGGCGCACGGCCACCCGGGCGGTGCCGGACACCGCCCGTATCCGGCGCAGCACCACGGCGCGGTGCGGGTCGGGCGGCGCGGCGAGCGCGTCGCGGCACTCGATCACGCCGTCGGCGAGGGTCCAGCGGAAGGTCCAGACGAGGGAGCCGTCGTGGTACGCGCCCGTGGGCACGTACCACGGGTCCACGGGGCCCACCCGGAAGGCGCCCGCGCCGCCGATCAGTTCGGACAGGACGGCGGGGTCGTCCCAGCCGGGCACGCACAGCCACACGAGATCGCCGGCGGGCCCGACGATCGCGCCCCGTTCCCCGTCGCCCAGCAGCGCGTAGTCGGCGAGCGGCCTCGGTTGGTGCGCCGGGACCGAGGGCGTCCTCGACTGCGCCATCGGCTCATCACCTCCCGGCCCCCGCCACCGCCTGCCCGGCGGCTACCCACTCGGGCGGCGGGCACTCGGCGGAGCCCCGGGCCGCGCTGCTCCGGACCGGTGACAACCGGGCCGGTGAGCGGCGCGGGTCGGCCGGTCGGGGCCGCCGGAGGCGGTAGGTCTGGTCCGCAGGACCCGGCCCGAACCCGACGGCCGGGGAGGGCCCGGCGGCTGGGGAGGCGGGATGGGACGGGCGGAGGTGGAGCTGCTCACCTGGTGGGCGGCGGTGTGCGGGTTCCAGGTGCTGCTGATCGGCCAGGTCACCTGGCCGGAGCTGGCGGTGGCGGCGGCCGGCGCCGCGCTCGCCGCGTTCGCGGCCCGTAGGGTACGGGTCGCCGCCGACGCCCGGCTCGGACCGACGGCGCACCTGGGAACGGCCTTGCTGCTGTGGCCGGGGACGCTGCTCGCCGACACCTGGCGGCTCGCCCGGGCCGTCGGCCGGGTGCTGCGCGGGCGCCGGGTCACCGGCCGGTTCCGCACGATCCGCCTGGCGGAGGACACGGGCCCGGCCTGGGGCTGCGGCCTCCTTTCGGCGACGCCCTCGCTCTACGTGGTCGCGCTCGGCCCGGACCGTACGGCCCTCGTGCACACCCTGCCCGGCGGGGCGGGCGCCCTGGAGTCCGCGCTGACCAGCGGCGGGCGACGATGAGCGGCGCGCCAGGGAGTGAGTGGAACGGCTGGCTGGTCGCGCTCGGCACGCTGCTCGTGCTCGCGCTGCCACCGGCGCTGCTCGCGGCCTGCCGGGGCACTCCCCCGGCCCGCCTCGCCGGGCTGAGCCTGACGGGCACGCTCGGCACGGTGATGCTGCTGCTCGCCTCCCAGGGCTTCGGCCGGGAGGCGTACGGGGACCTCGGCGTCGTCCTCGCGGTCCTCGGCCCGGTCGGTGTCCTGGTCTTCACCCGCTTCCTGGGCGGGCCTCTGGTCGGCGGCACGGGTCCGGCCCCGGACACGGAGGACCGGGGATGAGGGCGGGTCGGACAGGGGGACCGCGGTGACGCCGGGAGCGGGGGTGGGGCCGCGATGAGTGCCCGTACCGTCTGCGCCGGCGTACTGCTCGTCGCCGGCGTCGTCGTCCTGCTGCTCGCCGTACTCGGCCTGAACGTGTTGCCCGGCCCGTACGCGCGGCTGCACGCGCTGTCGCCCGCCACCTCGCTCGGCGGGCCGCTGGTGGTGCTCGCGCTCGCGGTCGACGCGGGGCCGAGCCGCCACTCGGCGGCGCTGCTCGTGGTGGCGCTGATCATGGCCGCCGGGGGCTCGCTGACCACGATCGCCCTGGGCCGGTCCACCGCGCAGTACGAGGGACGGGTGCCGCGGGAGGATCCGCCGTGACGGCCCCGCAGCCCGCCGAGGTGCTCGGCTGCGTCGCCGTCGTGCTCGCCGCGGCCGTCGCGACCGCCGCGGTCCGCACCCGCGACCCGGTGCGGCAGGCCGTGGTGCTGAGCGCGCTCGGGCTCGTCCTCGCACTGGTGTTCATGCTGTTCCAGGCCCCGGACGTGGCCCTCAGCCAGCTGGCCGTCGGCACGGCGGTGACCCCGCTGCTGATCCTGCTCACGGTGCGGACGATCGCCCGCCGGGCCGCCCGGCGCACGGACGGTGGCCGGGACGACGGCCGGGGCGGGGGCCGGGGCGGGGGCCCTGACCGGAGCCCGGTGGGTGGCCGGTGAGTCGTACGGTCCGCGCCCGGCTGTTCCTGGCGGCGGCGCTCTTGTTCGCCGCCGGGTACGTCCTCGCCTGTCTCGAACTGCCGCCCCTGGGCAGCCGGTTCCATCCGTACGCGCGGCGGGCGGTGCCGGTGGCGCTGGCCCGGCGGACCGCGAACACCGTCTCGTCGGTCAACTTCGACCTGCGCGGATTCGACACCCTGGGCGAGGAGTTCGTGCTCTTCACGGCCGTGCTCGGGGCCGTGCTGCTGCTGCGCCGCACCCGCGACGAGCACGTGACGCGACCGCGACCCGGCCGGGTCCTGTCGACCGTACGGCTGACCGGCACCGCCCTGCTGCCGGTCGCCCTCGTCACCGGCGTCTACATCGTGGCGCACGGCCAGCTGACTCCCGGCGGCGGCTTCCAGGGCGGGGTGATCCTGGCGACCGGGCTCCACCTGGCGTATCTGGCCGCCGACTACCGGGTGCTTCGGCGGGTGCGGCCGCGGGCCGTCCTGGAGGTCACCGAGGCGGTGGCCGCGGGAGCCTTCGCGGCACTCGGCCTCGTCGGGCTCGCGCAGGCGGCCGCGTATCTGGAGAACGTCCTGCCGCTCGGCACGCTCGGGTCGCTGACCTCCGGCGGTCTCGTACCCGTGCTGAACGCGGCCGTGGGCGTGGAGGTCGGCTCGGCCCTGGTCGTCCTCCTCGCCGGCTTCATCGACCAGGCCCTGGAGATCGAATCCGAATGACCGCGCCCCTCACGCCCGTCACGGTCCTCACGGTCCTCACGTCGCCTCCGGCGCCGCCCGTGCCGGACTCGCCGCTCGCCCTGCTGCCCTACCTCGCCGCGGGCTGGATGATGCTGGTCGGCGCGTACGGCCTGGTCACCAGCCGGAACGCGGTGCACGCCGTCGGCTGCCTCGGCGTCGCGCAGTCCGGCACGTACGTGCTGCTCCTCGCGGTCGGCTACCGGCGCGGCGGCACCGCGCCGTTCTTCGTCGACATCCCGCCCGGCACACCCGTCGTCGACCCGGTCGCCCAGGCCCTGGCGCTCACCGACGTCGTCGTCGGCGCCGCCGTCACCGCCCTGCTGCTGGCGCTGGTGCTGCAGACGGCGAAACGGCACGGCACCACCGACCCCGACGCCCTCACCGGGCTGCGCGGCTGACCGGCCGGCCCCGTGCGGAACGCGTCCGTCCTGCTGCCGCTCGCCGTCGCCTGCCCGTTGCTGGCAGCGACGGTCCTCGCCGTGCTCGGCCGCGTGCTGCCGCGCACCGCGACCGACGCGCTGGCGACGGCCTGCGCCGCCGCCCAACTCGCTCTCGTCTGCCTGCTGGCGTGGGCGTCGGGCAGCGCGGGCCGCACGGTGAGCTGGCTGGGCGGCTGGACGCCGGTCGACGGCCGGAGCGTGGGGATCGTGCTCGCCGCCGACGGCCTCGGGCTCGGCCTGGCCGTGCTCGTGGCGGCGCTCGTGCTCGCCGCGCTCGGCTACTCCTGGCGTTACTTCGACGAGCCGGAGCGGGCGGGCGGCCACGGCGGCGGCTTCCCCGCCCTCGTGCTGCTCTTCGAGGCGGGGGCGACGGGGTTCGCGCTCACCGGGGACCTGTTCAACGCGTTCGTGTTCTTCGAGCTGATGGGCGTGGCCGGGTACGCGCTCACCGGCTACCGGGTCGAGGAGCCACGGCCGTTGCAGGGGGCGCTGGCCTTCGCAGTGACCGGCTCGCTCGCCGGCTATCTCGCGCTGCTCGGCGTCGCGCTCCTTTACGCGCGCACCGGCGAGCTGGCCTTCGCCCGGATCGGGCAGGAGCTCGCCCGGCACCCCGCCGACACCCTGGTGGCGGTGGCGGCCGCGCTCGTCGCCTGCGCGATGCTCGTCAAGGCGGCGGCCGTGCCCTTCCACTTCTGGCTGCCTGACGCGCACGCCGAGGCGCCGACGCCGGTGTGCGTGCTGCTGTCCGGCGTGATGGTGGAGCTCGGCCTGTACGGGCTGCTGCGCGTGTACACGGACGTCTTCTCGGGCCCGGGCGGCATCCCGCCGTACGTGCTGCGCGGCACGCTGCTCGCGACGGGCGCCGTCACCGCGCTGACCGGCGCACTGCTGTGCTGGCAGCAGCGGCACCTCAAGCGGCTGCTCGCCTTCTCCACGGTGGGGCACATGGGTCTGTTCCTGTGCGGTGCCGGGCTGCTGTCGCCAGAGGGGACGGCCGGGACGGCCCTTTACGTGGCGGGGCACGCCGGCGCCAAGGGCGCGCTGTTCTGCCTGACGGGCGTACTGCTCGACCGGCACTCGTCGGTCGACGAGCACGGGCTGCACGGCCGGGCGCGGGACATGCCGGTGGTGGGCGCGCTGTTCGCGGCGGGCGGTCTCGCGCTCGCCGGGCTGCCGCCGTTCGGCACGGGGCTCGGCAAGTCGGTCGTGGAGCACGCCGCCGAAGAGCGGCCGTGGCTCCTGGTGCTCTTCGTGCTCGTGCCCGCCGTCACGGCGGGCGCCGTACTGCGCGCGGCGGCCCGGGTGTTCGCCGGCGCCGGGACCCGCCCGCACCAGCGGCACTCGGGCGCGGAGACCACGGGCTCCGGCGAGGAGCCGGAGGTGAGCGGCCCGCGCCGCGCGGTGCCCCCGACGATGCCGGCGGTCGCCGCGCTGCTGCTCGTGGCCTGCCTGGCCGTGGGCCTGCTGCCCCCGCTGTGGCGGCGCGCGGCGGTGGCGGCGACGGTCTTCACCGACCGGGCCGGATACACGGCGGCCGTGACCGGCGCGCCGCCCGCGGCTCCGCCGGGCCCGGTGCCCGACGTGTCCTGGACGGCGACGGGCGTCGCACTGGGCCTGCTCTCGGCGGCCCTCGCGGCCGCGCTCGCGGCCGGAGCGCTGTGGGGGCCCGCACTGTCGGGACGGCTCGCGCACGGGGTACGCCGGTGCGCGGACGCGGTCGACCGCACCCTGGTCCTCGCGGTGCGGCGGCAGCACTCCGGGCACGTGGGCGACTACGTCGCCTGGCTGATCGCCGGACTCACCGCGCTGACGGCGGTGTTCACGCTCTGGGGATGAGTGCCGGGCCGGCGTCGCGGGCGCCGGCGGTCAGCCGTGGCGCCGGAACTGCTGGGACATGACGAGCCTGACATTGCGCAGTCGCGCCTCGGTGTTCGTGTGCGCGGCCTTGGCCACGAGCGTGCCACCGCTCGTCGGCTGTCCGGACGCCGGGACCGGTGGAGCGGGCTGGAGCTGCCCGGGGAAGGCCTGCCCGGCGTAGGGCTGCCCGGCGTAGGGCTGCCCGGCGTGTTGCTGCCCGGCGTGTTGCTGCCCTGGGTGTTGCTGCCCTGGGTGTTGCTGCGGGACAGGCGGTACGCCCGGTGGCACCGCTGCCGCTCCGTACGGGGATGCGCCCGGCACCACCGCGGCCTCCGCCTCCGCCACGAGGACGCTCTCCAGCGCCTCGCCGAAGCCGAGGCCCACCGCGTACGCGTCGGCACGGAACTCGGCCCGCCGGTGCAGCCAGGCGATGAGCAGCGGACCGGCCGCCACCGGCAGGACCAGCCACCACATGCCGTCCACGAAGGTGAAGACGAAGAGGAACTGAAGGATCGCCAGTGACAGACAGCCCCCACAGGCGATCCCGGCCCAGTGCTTCGTGCGGAAGAGGACGTACAGCAGCACGAGAACGGCCCGGCCCGCGGCCCGCGCGGGCAGGGCGTACCAGTCGGCGAGCATCGCTGCCCAGGGGTGGCCGCCCACGTGGTGGCCGAGTTCGTGCGCGAGCACGGCGGCGAGCCGGGTGTTGGGCAGTCGCTCCATCGCATGTCGGGTGACGGCGACGACGTGCCCGGCGGCGGCCGTGGCGTTCAGTTCGGTGCGCTCCTGGATCCAGAGCTCGTACGTCTCCCTGTCCACCCCGGCCCGCCGGGTCACCTGCTCCCACACCACGTCCAGCCGGCGCGCCTCCTCCGCGGTCGGCCTGCGCATCCCGAACAGGAACCGGGCGATGGCCGATTCGACCTTGCGGTGGAAGATCAGCGGGCCGGAGAGCAGCCACAGCGCCGGCACGACGACCGCGAGGACGGGGTTGATCGCGGCGGACACGAAGGCGACCAGCGACAGGCTGATCAGCCCGATGGGCACGGTCACCAGCAGATGGGACAGCGCGGCGCCGTCCACGCCCCGCTGTACTGCCTTCACCATCCTGCGGCCCTGCTCCAGGGCCAGGTCGTCGTGATCGACGCCGGACGGTAAGGCCGGCGCCGGAGTGGCCACCGGCGGCGGCACGACGGACGGCTGGAGCGAGGGCGAGGGCAGGGCCGCGGACCGGGCGGCCGGCGGGACCGGCGGCGTGTGCGCGGCGACGGGCGCCGGCGGCGACATGTCCCCGCTCCTCGGCGCGGGCACCCCTTCGCCCGGGTAGGCGGGAGGCGGGGTCTCGCGAGGACGAGCCGGCGAGACCTCGTCGGGGTACGCGGGCGGAATCTCACCTGGGTACGGAGGCGCCGCGTCACCCGGGTACGGGGGCGGGGCGTCCTGGCCCGGGTAGGGGGGTGGGGCGTCCTGGCCCGGGTACGGGGGCGGAGTCTCCTGCACCGGATACGGCGGCCGGGCGTCCTGCACCGGGTACGGCGGCGGAGTCTCCTGCACCGGGTACGGCGGCCGGGCGTCCTGCACCGGGTACGGCGGCGGGGCGTCCTGCACCGGGTACGGGGGCGGCGGGATGTCCTCGTGGTCGGACATGACGATGTGTCTCCTGGGGGTCTTCCGTTACGGGTCAGCGGCGGCGGACCGGACCGGCCCTAGCCGACGAGCAGCGAGCCGGGCAGCAGCACCAGTGCCACCGTGAAGCCGGCCATGCCCGCCCGCAGCCAGCCGTACTTGAGCGAGACGATCCGGCTGTTCTCCGTGAGCGAGGCGAGGACGGCGGTCCCGGGGGCCCGCTCTGTCGCGCGCAGCGCCTCCTCCAGGACCGCCACCCCGTGGCGCGCGGCGCCCCGGATGTCGGCGAAGTGGGTCAGAGGCGAGCCGGGCTGCCAGTCGACCGTCCGGTAGCGGGGTACGACGGCCATGAGTACGGACACGAGTGAGACGAGGAAGGAGGCGACTCCCGTCCACCACATAACCTGGGCGAGCACCGAGAGGTCGTAGGGTCGCCAGCCGCGCGCGGCGAGCACCCCCACGAGCGCTGCGGCGGCCATGCCTTGGGCGGCGACGAGGACGGACCCCTTGGTGTCGGCGCGGGCGGCCTCCTGGCGCAGCTCGCCGAGCAGCCGCTCCGCCGTACGAGGCGGCTGCCGTTGCTCCTGCGGCTCGGCCCGCGGAGGCGTCGGTACCGGCACCGGCACGGACCGGGGCTCGGGGGCGGATTCCTCCCCGGGGGTGATGGCGCTCATCGCGGCTGCTGAGGCGACGGGTAGCCGAAGACGGGGCCGTCCTCCGGCGGGGGCGGCGAGGCGTCCTCGGGTGCTCCGCCGACTCCGGTATCAGTAGCGGAGTCGGCGGTGCCGGGCGCGTACCCGGGCTTCGGCGGCATGCCTCCTTCGTATGCCACCGTCTCCCGGCCCTCCGCACGGTCCGGGGACGTGGGCCCCTCGACGGCGGGCAGCGGCTGCGCCGGCCCCTGGGACAGCTTCGTGCTCAGGACCTCCTTGATGACATGGGCGGCGAGCCGGCGCGGCTCGTCCAGCTGGTGCTCCTCCAGGCCGCCGGGGCCGCCGCCGAGCGCCTGGAGGGCGACCGCGAGCTGGTTCTGCATGGCGAGAAGCTGATCGTGGCGCAGGTTCTCCATCACGAGCCGGGCGTCCTCGGGATGCCGGGCGAGCTGGAAGGCCATGGCGGCGGGGCCGCCCCGCTCCAGGTAGTAGGCGTAGTACTCGATTTTCTTCGCCTCGAGCTCCTGCAGCTCGAGCTCCTGGCGGCCGCGGGCGAGCGCGCGCTCATGGCCGAGCTCCTGCTGTTGGGCCTCGATGCGGTGGTGCTGCTGCCCCTGGACGAGGGCGCGCTCCGCGGCCAGCTCGTCCTCCCGCATGAGCAGGGCGTGCTGAGGTTCGAGCTGCTGGCGCGCGAACGCGATGTCGCGCAGCCGGCGTTCGTGTTCCAGTGCCGCCTCGTCGCGCCGGATCTGCAGGCCCCACTGGACGTCGAGGCCGGCCCGCACCCCCAGCGGCCCGGCGGATTCGAGCGCCTTGCGGGCGTGGAGTTCGGCCGCCGCGCTCTCCTCCATCCCGTAGCCGCGGAGCACGGGCCGTACGACGTCCTCGACGAGACGCTGCACCATGGCCGGCACGTTCCGCTCGCCGCTCGCGACGAAGGCGGACGGGTCGAGGACCTGCCAGGTGCAGCTCAGCGCGACCTCGAAGAGGAAGGCGTCGTTCTGGCTGGTGAGGGCCAGCACGGCGGCGGCCTCGTGGCGGCCCATGTCCACCTCGTACACGCTGGTCCAGCGCCTGGTGGCGAGTTCGGTCCGGCTCGGCCGGCGCGGCGGGAGATAGGTGTCGAGGCCGCCCTGGGCCGTGGTGAACACGAGGGCGTGGTCGATGCGGGTGGCGCGCAGCGGCTTGAAGCGGGACAGCTCCTGGATCGTCACCACAGGGTCGACGAGGACCGAATGGCGGTTGGCGTCCTGCTGCCATTGGGGCGGCTGGCTCATCATGGTGACGCTGCTCCTTAGAGGACGGTTCGAACGGCGTGACCCGAGAGGCGCACGCCGAGGGGTTCACCGGGATCGCCGGCATCGCCGGTATCGCCGGTATCGCCCGAGCGAGGGGATCGGAGGAAGCGCCGGCTCACCTGGAGGGCGTGGGCGTGGCGGCGGTGGTACGGGCGTCCGAGTGCTGTCCGGACACCAGCGAGCGCAGCCGGGAGGCCACGGCGGGCGGCGCGGAGTCGCCCTCGCCGCGCAGGTTGTCCAGGAGGTAGGCGAGCCGCCGGTGGTCCTCGGTGGAGACGGCGAGCATGGGCAGCAGCTCGGCGAGCGCCGTCTCGGCTCCCCCGTCGTGCTCGGCGGCCCGGATCCACTGGCGCAGGGCCTGCAGTCCCGACGCCGAAGCCATGGGATCGTTCAGCACGCCGCGCCACAGGGCCGCCAGGGCGTGCCGCAGCACCGCTCCGTCCGTGCCGGGCCGCGGATCGGCGCGCGCGAACAGATCGAGCAGCAGCGGGCGTCCGGTTCCCGCGGGCCCGTCCGTGGGTCCGCAGGCGTGGACCGTGGCGCGCAGCACGAAGTCCCGGGTGGTGCCCCGGGCAAGTCCGGGGAGGGCGCCCCAGAGGCCGGCGGCGGTGTCCCAGTCGTCGCGCGCGGCCGCCTCCTGTCCCGCCGCGAGCAGCAGGGCCGCGGCGGACTGGGCGAGGTCGTCGCGCTCCTCGGTCCAGCCGCGGGCGGGGCCGCCCCGGCTCTCCATGGCCCGCACGGCGTCGATGAGCGCGGCGAGCGCCTCCTGGGGGAAGGCGTCGCCGACCAGGGCGTAACCGCGGACGGCGGTCCAGCGCAGCCGGTGGTCCGGTGCGGTGCACCAGTCCGCGAGGACGCGGGAGACGTGCGGGGCGCCCAGGTGGTGCGCCAGGGCCAGCGCGTTGGCGGCGGCGAGCCGGGCGCGCAGCCGGCGGTCGGCCGCCCAGGATCCGATGAGCAGGGCCATGGCCGAGGGCAGGTCGGCCTCGGCCATGACGGCCGCGGTGGCGGCGGCGCGGGTACGGACGACGGGCCGGGGGTCGTCGGCCAGCCGCCGCAGCCAGGCGACGAGTGCGGGCCGGGCGGACGGGTGGCCGGTCCAGACCTCGCGCAGCAGGGTGATGGCGGTGAGCCGGTCCCGGAACTGCACCTTGGTCTGGAGCACGGGGCCCCATTCGGTTTCCTCCGGCTCCTGGTAGCGGTCGGCGAGCGCCTGCTCGACCCGCAGCGCGCTGGAGGTGCCGAAGACGGGGATCCGGGCTGGTTCCCCGGGGTTCTCGATGCGCTGGAGCAGGCCGAACAGGACGTCGCTCAGCTCGGCGGTGAGCGGGTAGGGGGCCTCGTCGAAGGTGGCGAGGGCGATGAGGAACGCCTTGTCGTGGAGGGTGTGGTCCGCGCTGTCGAACCACTCGCGGACCTGCCGCTCGGCGGCGTAGTGACCGAACGCGCCGAGCTCGGAGAGGGAGACCGTGCCCAGGGCGTGGCCGGCGACGCGGTCGGCGAAGCGGGCGGTGTCGGCGACCGGCCGGTGGTGGGCGAGCACGGCCTGGACCTCGTCGAGGGCGAGCAGCTCGTCCACCCGGCGCCCGCCCAGGTTCCGGTTCGCGAGATGCCCGGCGAGCAGCGCGGCGGGCGCCGGGGGCCGCCAGGGGACAGGGGTCACACCACCGTGGACGACGGGGTGGGGTCCGACGACGAGGACGAGGTGGCTTCCGGTGGCGTGCAGTCGCTCGCTGAGGGCGCGGATGTGGTGTTCCTGCAGAGGCCGTTCGGCGCTGGTGGCGTAGTCGGCGACGATGTGTCCGCAGCCTTCGCGCAGTTCGCCGGTGAGCCGGCCGGGCGAGAGCGCGGGGTCGAGGGCCCGGTAGGAGCGTGTTCCGACCGCGCGGAGCAGCATGAGGGCGGCCGCCCTGCGGCCGGTGGTGGCCGGTCCGGAGAGGACGGCCACGCGGTGCTCCCTGAGGCCGGCGAGAGCGAGGGCGAACGGACTGCCGGGCTCCCACGGTTCGTCCAAGCCCGGGTCACCGACCGACACCGCCGTGCCCATGCCGGTGCTCGTGCCGGCGGCGGTGTCGGCGGTGCCGGCGTCGTCGCCGTCGCCGTCCCGCTGCGGGGCGCCCGGGTAGACGAAGTCCCGTGCGAGTGCCTCGACTTCCGTGGCGGGGATCTCTCCGGACCGCTCCTCGGTGTCTGCGCCCAGGTGGTACTCCACCTTGCCGCCGAGGATGACGTCGCCGGTGACATGGCCACCGCTGACGCCGTGCTGGTCGCCGCCGACGAGGGAGCCGCCGATGCGGGCGGAGTGGCCGAGCATGATGCCGGGGCTGTGCCGGTAGAGGTCGCGGCGCGAGTCCCAGGCGTGTTCCGTCTCCTCCTCGGCGTCCGTTAACTCCTCGGCCCCCGTGCCCGCTTCGTCGGTCGCGGCCGGCGCGTCCGGCGCGGCTCCGGGCCGCTCCGGCTGCGGGCCCTGCCCGTCCGGGCCCGCCTGCTGGTCCTGGAACACGTTCACGACCTGCCCCCGTCCGTGGTGTCGTCCGCGGTCCGGGTGCCACCGAGGATGACGTCGCCGGTGACCTGCCCGCCGGTGACCCCGTGCTGGTCGCCACCGACGAGGGAGCCGTGGATCACGGGCGCGCCGTGGAAGTGGAAGACGGCCCCGGCGGGCCGCTCCTGCCGAGCGGAGGCGGGGACAGGAGCGGAAGCCGGAGCGGAGGTCCGGTCCTGGGCGGGCACGGGCGTCAGGCCCTCGCCCGGCTCGCCGCCCGGTGCGGCGGCGGGAGCGGGTTCTGCGGCCGGCGGTGCGGGGGTGACGGCGGCGCCCGGAGTCCGGTCCGGTGCGGCGCCCTGATGGATCCAGGCGGAGAGCACACCGTCCTTCACCGTGACGTCGGTCTGCCGGAAGAGCTCCGGTCGTACCCCCCGGTGACCGTGCCGGACCACGCCCTCGTACACCGGCGTGCTCACCGCGAGGACGCAGTGCTCGTCCCGGCGCGCGGCGAGGGCCGACCGCAGCACTTCCGCGTCGAGCAGCCGGCAGGCCTGGGTGAGGTCGTGCCCGACGACGCCCCCGGTGGTCCCGGCGTGCGGGTCGCGGGCCACCTCGCCGGCAGCCAGGACGATCCGCAGCCGCATCTGGGCGCTCTCGGAGGCCAGCAGGTTGTGTTCGTGGAGCAGTTCGGGGGTGGTGGTGAGCAGCGACCGCAGCAGCCGGGTCTTCGCCACGTCCCCGCTGAGCAGCACGATCAGGCCGTCGCCGCGGTCCTCGCGGTACTGCTGGGTGGCCTCGACGCCGGCGGTCTCGAGCGTCTGGTCCACGATCTTGTTCAGGGTCCGCCGCAGGACGGCCCCGACCACGTCGTCGCGACGGCTGAACCGCTCGATGTCGAGGAGCAGGATGGTCCGGTTGACAGGCTCGCGCATGGCCGCCTTCCGCTGGTGACATGGCCCCTCGGGGCCTTCTGGACATCCCGAAGATGCCAGGGGCGGTGGGTTCGGGGCGACGGAACCTAGCACATTCGGAATGTGACCACGTGCACAGAACCGGGCCAGTGGGAGCGCCTCCGGCAGCCCCGCTCAGCCGTTCCCGGAGCGCGCCATCTTCCTTAGTACGTCAGGTCGCACGACGACGAGTCCTCGCCGCCCGGTCCGTACGATGCCGCGCTCCCGCAGCTGCTTGAGGAGCCGCGCGACCGCCTCGCGCGAGGCGCCGACCGAGCCCGCCAGCTCGCTCTGGGTGAGCCCGGCCGTGAGCTGCACGCCGTCGTCCGACTCCTCGCCGTGGGTGCGGATCAGTTCGAGCAGAAGCAGCGCGAGTCGCTCCTGCACCGTGAGGGAGGCGAACTGCACGCGGCGGCGGTCGCTGTCCCGGGTGCGGTCGGCGGTCAGGGCGAGCAGCTTGCGTGCGATGTCGGGGCGTTCGTCGATCAGGGTGCCGAACCGGTCGGCGTCGACGGCGAGTGCCTCGACCCGTTCGAGCGCGGTGACGGTCGCCCCGCGCGGCCGACCGCTGAGCAGGGCCTGCTCGCCGACGATGTCCCCGGGACCCCGGAGCGCGAGGAGTGCCTCGTACCCGTTGGGCGCCGCCGAGGTCACCTTGGCCCAGCCGGAGAGGATCACCAGGACGTGGGTCGACGGTTCGTGCTCGCGGAGCAGGACCTGTCTCGCCGGGAAGGTCAGGGGACTACCGCTGCGGAAGAGCGCCTGCCGGTCGTCGCCGTCCAATCGGACCACGAAGGGAACCTGGTCTTCGAACTGCGTCAACTGTCTCTCCCCGGCGCCCGTTTCGGGTCGCTCCCGGTCTCGCGGTGAACCGCGAGGTTAGCGCATCACCGCTCGGCGCCGTCGGCTTCCCGGCGGCTTCCGGTCACGGGGCCTCGGGCGGTGGGGCGCAGGAGGCGACCACCCGTACCGCCGTGGCGGTCGACAGGTCGACCGTCGTGTCGCCCGTCTCGGTCCTCAGCAGGAGCCGGCCGGCGGCCGTGTGCTGCGGTTCGCCGCAGGTGGTGCCGGCCGGGGTGGTGACGGCGAGGCGCGGGCCGTCCTTGGCCGGGCCGTACCAGGTGAGCGCGACGGCGGCGGTCAGCAGCACGGCGCAGCACACGGTGGCCCGGACGCCGCGGGCCAGGGCGCGGGCCGCGCGCAGGGCCTCGGCGTGGGCGGCGGTGACCGGGCCGGCGGGCAGGGTGCCCGGGACGGGGGCGGGCAGGGGGGAGGCGGCGGGGCGGCCGTGGGCGGCGCGCAGCAGCAGGAAGCTGCCGGCGGCGCCGCACAGCAGCGCGCCGAGCAGCAGGGCGCCGACGAGGGCTCCGTACGGCGGTGCCAGCGA
Organism: Streptomyces sp. NPDC003943; assembly: GCF_053605265.1. Classification (NCBI taxonomy): domain Bacteria; kingdom Bacillati; phylum Actinomycetota; class Actinomycetes; order Kitasatosporales; family Streptomycetaceae; genus Streptomyces; species Streptomyces sp. NPDC003943. The sequence goes on from NZ_JBSGIW010000021.1 coordinate 75,360, forward strand.
GCCGACGTCGGTGCGGCCCTTGAGCAGGCCGAAGCCGATCAGGCCGGCGAGGAGCGCGCCGAGGCCGTTGCGCCAGGCCAGGGCCGCCTCGCGGACCCGGGGCAGTTCCCCGTGCAGCAGGCGGCGGCCGCGCCGGGCGGCCATCAGGTCGGCGGGGGTGCCGTCGGGGCCGGGGCGCGCCTGCCAGGTCATCGCGCGGTCCTCTCCAGGAGCACGTTCCAGTACGCGCCGCAGCCCTCCTCGTCGTCGGGGCGCCCCTCGTGGTGGGTCTCGCACACGCACAGGACGGGCACCGTGACGGTGTGGGCGGACCGGGCGCGGACGGGCCGGTGGCGGTAGACGCGGCGGGTGTAGGTGAAGTCGAAGGGGCAGGCGCAGCGGGGGCAGGTGCCGCTGAGGACGACGCCGTCCGGGGTGTCGGTGAGCCGCAGCCGCGCGGTGTACGCGGCGGCGTAGGACGCGGCGGTGACTTCGAGGTACGGGAGCACGGTCAAGGGCGGTCGCCTTCCGGGATCGGCAGAGCGAGGGGCGGGCCGGGCACGGTACGGGACGTGGGACGGGCGCGGGACGGGACTGGACTGGACTGGACTGGGGCCCCGGCGGCACGGGACGCGCGACGGGGCTGGTGCGAGGGTTTCCGTAGCTCGATGCTGCCATGCGGAACGGCGTTCGATCCGGCCTGTCCGGGCGCCGTCCGGTCGATTGCCGGGCGGGTTCCGCGCGCCCGCGGAACCACTCCCCGCGCGCCGGGGAATGGGGCCATGATGGACGGTATCCGCTTGCCGGGGAGGGGTGTTGGGGACACAGGACGAAGCAGCAGACCAGCCCGACGGCGGGATCACCGAACTCTCGGAACGGCTCCGGGACCTGGTGCGGCGCTCCGAGGGAGTCCAGGTCGCGCCGGTGCCGGAGGGCCCACCCGCAGGGCCGACCGCCGGCGAACGGGATGCGCTCATCGCGGAGTTACGGCTGCTCCTGCCGGAACTGGACGGACTGCCGCCGGGCGACGAGGCGCTGCCCGCCGTGGCCCGGGCCCGGCTCGGCGCGCTGTTCGGCGCCCGCTGGACCGAGAGCCGGGACGAGACCGACCGCCAGGAGGCCATCGCCCTGCTGCGCCGGGCACGCGAGGGCGACCTGCTCGACATCGCGCGGCGCACCGACGCGGCCCAGCACCTGGTCGTCCTGCTGGTCGGCAGTTACGGCGAGCGGCGGCCGCTGGGCCTGGACGCGGTCCAGCACATCCTGAACGCCTCGGTGCCCGAGCAGCACGGCGGCCCCGGCCTCGTCGAGTCCGCCCCCGAGATCGAGCGGCTGGCCCATGAGATCGCCGCGACCCGGCGCGGCGGGATGCCGTCGGCCATGGCGGAGTTCCTCGCCTTCCAGACGGACATGCAGGCGGCGCTCTCCGCCGGGGACGGCGCGGGGCTGCTGCGGCTGATGGACCGGATGGACACGCTGGACCAGGGCATGCTCGGGCCGATGGCACCGATGGTCCGGATGCTGCGGCGCATGCTGCCCGCCTCGGTCGAGGAGATCCCCGAGGCGGAGGTCCGGCTGCCCACCCGGGACGAGCAGCAGGAGCTGCGCCCGCTGCTCGGGCTCATGGCCGCGGCCCTCCAGCCGGACTCCCTCTCGGTGGAACAGCTCGGCGACCTGCTCCGGGAGGCCGACGCCCCGCGGCCGAACACCGGTCTGGAGATCTCCGACGGGCTGCGCGCCATGGCCCGCGCCCTCCTCGGCACCCGCTCCGGTGACCCCGTCCAGTACGAGGAGGCGCTGCGCCTGCTGCGGCAGGCCGCGCAGGAGCAGGGCCAGGACGAGGACTTCGGCTGGTTCGTCCGCGGAGTGCTGCCCGGGCTGCTCGCCGGGTCGTCGCTCACCGGCGGCAACAGGCTGGACTTCGCGGTGGCCGAGCAGCTGCTCCGGGAGTCGCTCGCGCCCGGCGCCGGCCCGCTGGTCTCGCAGCCGGCGCCGGGCCGGCCCGGTGCCGACGACCTGCTCCGGTGGAACCGGCACATGCTGCTGATGTCCCGGGTGTCCCAGGCCGCCGACGCGGACGACGCGCCGGCGCTGGAGGAGCTGATCGGCGACGCACTCGACCTCCTCGACGAGATCGAGGACGCGGACGGGGGCGGGGACGGGGCGGCCGGCGGAGCCGACGGGTCCGGCGCGGTTGATCCGCGGGCCGCCGACCGGTTCATGCCGCTCTTCCTCCTGGGCTATGCGCATCTGGCCCTCGCCAAGACGCGCTCCGACGCCACGGCCCTGCGCAGCGCGGTCCACCACCTGGACCAGGCGTACACGGCCTCCCACACCCACCCGTTCGCCCGCGTGCTCATGGACGCCCTCTGGGCCCCGCTGCTCGCCCTCACCTCCTACCTCGATCCCGAGCCCGAGCGGGTGGCTGCCGCCGTGGCCCGGGCCCGCGCGTCCCTGCTCGGCAACCCCGTGGTCGCCGACCAGCGGATCCGGACCCGGATGGGCATCGCGATGGCCCTCACCCTCCAGCACCGGACCCTCCAGCTGCGGCCCGGGCTGGACACTGCGCTCCGGAACGGGACCCCGCAGGGCCGGGGGGCGTCGGAGCCGGCGACGCTGCTCGACGAGGCGCTCGCCGAGCTGGAGACCGCACGGGGCGAACTGGTGCCCGGAACGGCCCAGGTGGCCGCCGCGCTCCACTGGGACCTGGCCGAGGGCTACGCCGCCCGGGCCGGCCGCGGTGCCGGGCCGGATCTGGTGCGGGCCGTCGCCGACGCCCGCGAGTCGCTGCGGGCGACCGCCGCCGACGTGCTGCTGGAGGAAGGGGTGCAGCACGGCCTGGAGACCGCCCGGGGCGGCGCCAGGCGTGGCCTGCTGGCCGCGTCCTGGGCCGTACGGGCCGGCCGGCCGGAAGAGGCGGTGGCCTGTCTGGAGGCCGGCCGTGCCCTCGTGCTCGCCGCCGCGGCCGTCTCGGCGACGGTGCCGGAGCGGCTCGCCGCGCTCGGCGAGGAGAAGCTGGCCCGGCAGTGGCGGGAGGCCCGGCCCGGCGCGGCGGGCTCGGTCGCGGAGGCGGGGCCGTCCGGGCTGCTGTCGGCTCTGCTCGACGGCTCGTCCGGTGGGCCCGAACTGCCCAGCGGGCTGCGCCGCCGGGTGCTGGAGCTGCTGCGCGGGCAGGACGACGGGCCGGGCGGCGAGGTGCCCGACATCGCCGAACTGCGGCACACGGTCGGCGCGTCGGGGGCGGACGCGCTCGTCTATCTGCTGCCTGGCGAGGCGGACGACGAGGGCTGGGCGCTGTTCCTGGTGCCGGACCGGCCACCGTGGGCGCTGCCGCTGCCCTCGCTGTCCGGGAAAGGGCGGGCGCCGGTCGCCGCCTACGTGGCGGCCACCGACGGCCGGTTCACCGTGCGCCGCGGCCTCGAACGCTGGGAGGCGGCCCTCGACGTGCTGTGCGACTGGGCCGGCGACGGGGTGATGGGGCCGGTCCTCGACGAACTCGGCCTGTGGGAACGGGGACTCGGGGAGGCCGGCCTGTTCGGCGGTCGTCCCGGTTCCGCGGCGGCGGTACGGCTCGTCCTCGTCCCCTGCGGAAACCTGGGTGTGGTGCCGTGGCAGGCCGCCCGGCTGACCGTGCCGGACCGGTGGCGGGCGGGCGGCGCGCCGCCGACGGTGCGGGCCTGCGAGCCGGTCGTGCTGACGTACGCCGCCTCCGGCCGCGAGTTCCTGCGGGCGGCGCGGACCCGGCGGCTGCCGGTCGACCGGGGGCAGGCGCTGGTCTGCGTACCCGGCGGGCTCGACATGGCCGAGGACGAGGTGCTCGCCGTGCACGACGCGTACTACCCGGAGGCGGCGCTGTACGGGCAGTTCGACACCCGCACGTTCGACCCGCCGCCGCCCGGGGGCACCCCGGCGGAGGTGCTCGGGCTGCTCGGGGGCGCCTTGCCGGGCGAGCCCGGGCAGCCCGAAGGGCTACGGGAGGGTCCTCGGCCGGCGTCGACGCGGGAGACCGAGGCACCGGGCGTCGCGAGCCCGGCGAGGTCGACAGGACGACCTCCCGGCGCGCGGGACTCCGGGGCGGAACCGGTCGCCGTCGTCCATCTGGTCTGCCACGGCACGGCCGGCGCGGACCCGGGCTCGTCGGTGCTCGAACTGGCGGCGCCCGCCGGGGCGGACCCGGAGGCCGGCCGGCTCTCGGTGACCCGGCTGCTCGACGCCCCGGCCGGACCCGCCGGGGCCGCGCGGCCGCTGGTCGTCCTCAGCGCCTGCGAGACCGACCTGAGCACCCGCGACCACGACGAGGCGCTGACCGTGACCACCGCGTTCGTGCACGGCCTCGCGGCCGACGCGGTCGGCTCGCGCTGGCCGGTCCTCGACGACGCCTCGGCCGTCCTGATGACCGTCTTCCACCACCACGTGGCCGCCGGTCTCGCACCGCCCGACGCCCTGCGCGCGGCCCAGCGGTGGATGCTGGCACCGGCCGAACTCCGAGCCCCGGTGCGTGGCCTGACACCGTATCTGCTGCGGACCGCGGCCCGGCCGGAGCTGACCGGACCCGCGTTCTGGGGCGCCTTCATCCACCAGGGGAACCCGGCACCGCACGCCGGCGGCCCGCAGGAAGGAGAAGCGACCGCATGACACCCGACGACTTCGTCGCCCTGCTCCGGGAGCACTGGCCGAGCACCGTCGCGGCGCTCGACCCGGACGCCCGGGAGGAGCTGGCGGCCGTCCTGCGCGGCCTGGCGGGCGCCACGGACGTGCAGACCGTGCAGACCGCGCTGCGCCGCCTCCGGCGGGTGCTGCGCGCCCTGCCCGACGTCCACCCGGTGGCCGCGGCGCTGCGGGGCGCCGTCCGCTTCACCGGTACCCCGGACCCGCAGGTGGTGGACCGGGCACCGGTACTCGCCCTGCTCGCGACACTGCAGGCGTCACCGGGCGGGGACGTGGGCACCGCTCCGGACCCCGCCTCGGACCCGGACCCGAGCCCCGCGCCGATCCCCGACCCGGCCCAGGCGGCGCCGGGCCCGGACCCCGACCCGGTTCGGGCGCGGTTGCTCGCCGTGCCCTCGTTGGCCGCCGCCGACGTGGCGGCCGCACCGGGCGACCCCGGGCTGATCAGGCTGCGCCATCCCGAACTCGGCTACCGCTACCCGCGGTTCCAGTTCTCCGCGGACGGTCGCGACACCACCCGGCCGCTGCCGGTGGTCGGTCTGATCAACCGTCTGCTGATGGCCGACCGGGACCCGTGGGGTGCGGCCGACTGGTGGCTGGGCGGCAACCGCTGGCTGCGCGGCGTGCCGGCCGAGCTCCTCGGCTCCGTACCGGACGAGGAGCTCGCCCGGGCCGCGCGCGAACTGGTGGAGGGTGACTGATGGCACGTCAGATCCCGCCCACCGGGGTGCCGATGCGGCCCCTGACGCACACGGTGCCGGCCGGCACCCGGCTGTGGCGGCTGCATGAGCACCGCTTCGCAGCGACCGGGTTCAACCCGACGCTGGCCCACGAGTTCTTCCGCGGCAGCCGCTTCGACGCCACCGAGAAGGACCCGTACCCCTATCTCTACGCGGCCCTCGACCCCGTCACCGCGCTCTCCGAAGTCCTGCTGCGCTCGGTCGAGTTCGACGACGCCATCGGTGTCCGGCTGGTGCCCTGGGCGCAGGCCTCCCGCTACCGCCTGTCGGTGCTGCGCACCACCGTGGAGCTGCGACTGGTCGACCTGACCTCGGCGGAGGGCCTGGCCGCGGTCTGGCAGGACGCCTGGCTGGTGGACTGCGAGGAGGAGGACTACGCCAAGACCCGGTACTGGGCGCGGCTGATCCGGGAACACAGCACCGGCACGGCCGGCCTCCTCTGGCAGTCCAAGCGCTGCCGCCCGCGGCCCGCGCTCCAGCTCTTCGGCGACCGCTGCGGCGACGGCCCGCTGCTCGCCGAGCCCGGCGCGCCCCTGTGTCTGGACACGCCGGCCGACGTACGGGAGGTGAACGCCCTGCTTGAGCCGCTGCGCGCGCGGATCTCCCTCCCTGCGGACTAACGCGCCCCGCGCCGGCCCAGCGTCACCGTGCAGCTGATCCGGGCGCCGAGCCACAGCCGGTCGCCGTCGGTCAGCGGGTAGGGCCGGCCGGCGACCAGGTCGGTGCCGTTGAGCCGGGTGCCGTTGACGGCGCCCGGCGGTTCCTCGGTGACGGACGCGGTGCCGTCGGCCGCGACCGCCACGCTGGCGTGCCGCGACGAGACCGTACGGTGCGGGGCGAGCGCGCCGGCGGTGCCCGGTGCCCAGTCCGGGTCGCGGCCCAGGCCGGCGACCGTGCCGGGGGCGACGCTCAGGGTCAGGCCGACCTCCATGAAGCGCAGCACGGCGGGGCCGGCCGACGGGTCCGGCGGTCGGGTGGGGGCGTCCACCGAGTCGGGAGGGCGCGACCGCACCAGCGAGTCCAGGTCCTCGTACTCCTCGCCTCCCTCCCCGTACTCCTCCCCGTGCTGCTCCCCGTACTCCTCCTCGTACTCCTCCTCGTACTCCTCCACGTCCCAGGGCGTGCTCACCGCTCCCCCGGCAGGGTCTCGATGTCGATCTCCACCTGGCCGTCCTCGGTCTCCCGGACCGCGCGCACCCGCAGCGTCTCGCCCGGGCCGGCCGCGGGCCGGTCGAAGAGTTCGCAGGCCAGCGGGTTGAGCAGATGCGTCTCCAGGATCATTCCGATGCCCCGGCCGCCGTTCCACAGGTCGCGGGTGCAGTAGGCGGCGAGCTGGGCGCGGGCCTCGGGCGCGAGCTCCAGGTGGAGGTGGTGCTCGGCGGCGAGCTGGCGCCGGATGTTCCCGATCTGGAGGTCGAGGATGCGGCCGGCGGTCTCCGCGGTGATGAACCCGAAGACCACGACGTTTCCGCCGATGCGGTTCATCAGCTCGGGCCGGCCCACGACCGCCTCGAAGTGGTGCTTGACGTTGCGTTTCACCCGCTGGGCCAACTCCCGGTAGGGCGTTCCGGGTTCGACGATCCACTGGCGTTCCTCGGTGACCGGGTCCGTGCGCTGGACCCCGAGGTTGGAGGTGAAGATGAGGACGCACTCGCTGAAGTACGTGGTGACGCCCTGGCCGTCGGTGAGCCGGCCGTCCTCCAGGACCTGGAGGAACTTGTCCAGGACGCCCTTGTCGGCCTTGTCGATCTCGTCGAAGAGGATCACCCGGAACGGGTTGGCCCGCACGGCCGTGGTCAGTTCGCCGCCGGCCTCGAAGCCCACGTAGCCGGGCGGCGCGCCGACGAGCCGGTCGGCGGAGTGCGGGGCGGAGAACTCGCTCATGTCGAAGCGCAGATACGCCTCGTCGCTGTCGAAGAGCACCGACGCGACGGCCTTCGCCAGCTCGGTCTTGCCGGTGCCGGTGGGCCCGGCGAAGAAGAGGGTGCCGCGGGGCCGGTGGCCGGGGCTGCTCGCCTGGGCGCCGGAGAGGCCGAGCGCCGCCCGCTTGAGGATGGCGAGCGTCATCGACACGGCCGCGTCCTGGCCGAGGACGCGGGCGGGGATCTCCCGCTCGCCCGCGCTGATCCGCTTGCGGATCTCCTCGCGCCGCCAGGGGTTCTTCTCCACGCCGAGCCGGTAGACGCGCACCGCGTCGGGCATCGCGGCGAACGGCATGTGGCGGGCCAGGGCCAGGTTGACGCTCTCGCGCATCGCCTTCAGGTTCATGCCGGTGGCGGCCCGCGCGAACGCCTCCGCGTGGTCGGCGTCCCCTGCCCGCGGGCCGGGTACCTCGGTGCCGGGCGCGGTGCGGCGCACCCGGCCGGTCCGCTCGGCGTACTCGCGCTTCAACAGCCGTGCCATCCGCCGCCGTTCGTCGGCGTCGGGCTCGGGTACGGCGATCGTACGGATCCGGTCGCTGCCGGAGACCAGCCAGTTCGGCAGGTCCCGCTCGCCGTCCGCGAGCCAGATGATCGGGTTGAACAGCTCGGGCGCGGCCCGGTCCTCGGAGGTGAGCGCGGCGACCTGGCCCGGCTTGACCAGCGGGGCCGAGTCGGCCAGCTTCAGGCAGGCGACGAAGAAGTCCCGCTCGGCGTCGGAGAGCCGGCCCGGGTCGGCGGTCAGCCGGGCGGCGTGGTCGACGATCAGGGCGACCCGCAGCGGTTCCGGCTCGCGCCCGCTGTTGGGGGGCGCCTTGCGCTGCGCCCAGCCCTCCACCAGGTCCTCGAACTGCGGTACGACGTCCTGGAGTTGCGGTGACCTGCGGCTGCGACCGGCCCGGGGCAGCGCGGCCGGGCCGCTCTCCGTCAGCAGATGCCGGACCAGGTCGGCCTCCGGCCCCGCGACCACCCTGAACCCCTCGATCTGGTCGTAGCGGACGAGCGCCTGGTAGCCCTGTGCGCGCAGGGCGTTCCACAGCACGGTGACGAGTCCGTGGTGACCGTAGCCGCCGGGGTGCCGTACGAGGTACAGGTCGCGGATGTTGCCGTACAGGACGTACTGCGCGTGGACGCTGAGCGTTCCGGTCAGCTCCTCGACGAAGAGCGGGACGCGCCGCTGCGCCGACGGGGCCTTGGCCAGGCGGTCGGACCGGGCCGGCGTGCGCCGGGTGTCGTGACTGCCGTGTCCGCCGTCGCTGTCGTGGCCGTCGTGACCGCCGGTCGTGTTCTGCGTGTCGTAGGTGCTCATCCGCCCGCGCTCCTCCGGTTGTCACCCATGTACCGAACCTTGGGCGGCTGGGCCTCCCGATGCGGCTGCGAGGCCCGCGTGCCGGCCGGGTCGGCGCCGGCCGTGTCCCCCTCGCCCAGGACGACGGCGCCGTCCCCGCCCCGTACCCCGGCGACGGCCGTGCCGCTCTCGGTGAAGTTCACCGGCAGGTCGATGCCCCAGCGGCGGCCGGCCGCCCGGAGTTCCTCCAGGTGGCCGCGGGCCTCCTGGCAGCGCCGGGCGTCGAGGGCCAGGTCCGCGGTGGCGCGCGGCCCGTCGTGCTCCTCGTACATCGTGACCAGTTCGGTCGTGCCGTCGCGCACGGTGATCCGCAGCCAGTGCCCGGGCCACCAGCCCGCCGGGGTCAGGTCGAAGCACAGCGGCCCGTCCGCGTCCGCCTCGGCCGCCGGCCGTCCCGCGGCCGCCGGGTCGGCGAGCCGGGTGACCGCCAGGCCCAGCAGTTCCCGGGTGTAGCGGCACTCCAGGTCCGACAGCCGCTCCTCCACCCGCCGGTCCACCGCGCGCTGTTCGTCGGCCTCCAGCTGCCGCCCCGCTTCGAGGGCGGCCTGGAGCAGGGCGATCTCGGCCGCGGCCGGGACCAGCGGCGGCTCGCCGGGGGGCGCCTCGGTGAGGAGGAAGTCGAGCTGGACGGCGGCCTTCTCGCGGGCGGCGAGCCGTTCCCGTACCGCCCGGTTGGCGTCCGTGACGAAGCGGCGGGCCTCGCGCAGGTGGATACGGGCCTTGGCCGGGTGCTCGGCGGCGGAGTCGACGGCGTGCCGGACGGCGGCGACGGCCAGCTCGGCGTCCTTGGGGTCGGCGCCCGGCTCCAGGAGGGCGAGGAGTGCGGCGCCCGACTCCTCGGCCTGCCGCCGGTCGAGCCCGTCGGCCGCGGGCGGCCGGGGCAGCGCGGTCGCCGCGGCCAACGGGTCCGCCTGCCGGGCGCGTACGGCGGCCTCGCGGCGGGCCAGCAGGTGCCGGCGCCACTCCTCGTCCTCCGGCCCCGCCGAGGTGTGCAGCGCCTGCTCCATCGTCCAGCGCGCCTGCGCCGCCTCGGCCCGCTGCAACGCGGCCTCCATGGCCGCCAGTTGTCCGCGCAGTGCGCCGAGCGCCTTGCCCGTGCAGGTGAGCGGGGGCGGCAGGTCGGGCTGCGGGGGCGGGGGCGTGTCCGGCAGGGTGCGGAAGGCCGCCCGGCGCACCCGGGCGAGCAGGGCGGTGCGGCGGGCGTTGGCGCGGACGGCCGCGAAGGCGGCGGCCTCCCACTGGGCGGTGACGGCGGCGGCGATCAGCTGCCCTTGTTCGAGGCACCGCTGCTCGTCGGCGGCCTTGACGGCCGCGGCGGCGAGCACATGTGTGGCGACCATCGCGGCCCGGCCGACGAACAGCGCCCCGCTGAGTGCGCCGAGGGCGACGGCGGCGGGCTCCAGGAGTTGGTGGAGGGCGTGACCGGCGGCGTCCAGGCCGTGCTGGGCCGCCGTGCTCATCCCGTCGACGGCGTGCCCGGCGGCATGGCCGGCGCCCGACCGGGCGCTGTCGGCGAGCTGCCCGAGGCTCACCGGGTCGTGGGTGAGGGCGCCGTCCGTCAGCGCGCCGTGGGTGGTCGCGGCGTCGGTCAGGGACCCGGTGGTGTGCTGGACGACGTCGCCGGTCCCGGGCACGTAACCGGTGCCGGAGTAGTCCACGGTCGGCACGATCTCGGCGATCGAGGGGTAGGCCATGCCGTAGCTCATTGGTTTCTCCCGGTGGGTGCGACGGCTCGGGGGGCGCCGCCCTGCCGGACCTGGGCGGGCGGGCGCGGTGTCGGGGCGGCCCGGCGGGCGGCGCGGTCGAGGCGGGCGTCGCGGGCGGTCCGCCGCCAGGCCCACCAGCGCCGCACGGTCCACGCGGTGAGGGCGAGGACGGTCGTGGCCGGCCAGGCCCAGGGGGCCCATACGACGGCCCAGAGGCCCAGCGCGCCCAGGGCGACCAGGACCGCCGCGCCGATCGCGTTGCTGAGCCGGCCGCGGGAGCGGACGGCGCGGGCGGGCCGCTCGCCGGTGCGGATGAGCAGGCCGGCGAGGGAGCGCGTGGGGTGGTAGACCGGCGGGCCGATGTAGAGGGCGATCCACAGTTCGAGGGCGAACACGACCGCGGCGGCGGGCAGCGCGAGCATCCAGGCGAGGACGATCTCGGCCTGGTTCGCGCGGTTGAACAGGTCGGCGAGTCCGATGACGAAGGTCCAGGGCGCGGTGGCCAGGGTGGCGCCGAGCAGGGCCCAGCCCAGGGTGGGCGGGCGGTCGAGGCGCCGCAGGACCGCGTAGCGGGCGTCGGTCTCCAGGGCGAAGAGCCGCTCCTCGGCGCGGACGCGCTGCTCGGTCTGCCGCTGCTCGGCCTCCTGCCGGGCGAGTCCGGTGAGCAGCAGGGCCGCGAGCAGCCGCAGCAGGTGGTCGGGGTCGGCGCGCAGGTCGCGGTACCAGGGTGGCGGCTCGCCGAGGGCGCGGTCCCAGGCGGTGCGGCGGCGCAGCCGCTCGCCGGCGCGGTCGGGCTGGTGGGCGAGTCCGAGGAGCCGGGCGTCGAGGTCGTCGGTGCCGCGGAGCAGCGGGGGGGGGGGGGCGCGGGGGGGGGGGGGGCCGCCGGGGGGGTCGGGGGGGGGGGGGGGGGCGGCCGGGTGGGGGGGGGGGGTGAGGG